>NZ_JBFABB010000032.1:0-60903 GCF_040640035.1 Micromonospora sp. NPDC023633
CCCGGCCACTCAAGGCCCTACCAGCCAGACCCCACACCCGGTGAAAGCAGTTCTTCGCCGCAGGCGATGTCTCACCCAACCGTGCACGAGGTCGTAAGGGACGTCTCGTAACTCGGTGGGTGGTCCATGGTGGATCATGTCGGTGTGCAGGTGATCTCGGCGGCCCGCCAGGAGTGGATCTTTCCGTTTGCCGGGCTGCAGCCCGCCCAGTTCCGCAGGGTTCAATCGCGGCACGGCTGCGCTTCCGGATTTCTGTGTCGGTCACGCATGGGGCGATCTCGGCGTACCCCGTCCGGTTGCCACTCCCGGATTTCCTGGTCGCGGGGCCCAGCGGAGGGCGACCGCGGTGATCGCCGGCTGGCCGTGACCGTGCCCGGCAGACGGATCTGCCGGGCGTGGTCACGCGGCGACGCCGGTGCGGCCGGCTGGCCACGCTGCGCTGTCTGCCAGGGCGTGTCGAGGTCCACCGGCCGGCCCGCGGCGGGCCCCGGCGACGGTCAGGCGCGGGCGGCGATGCGGTGGGGTCGGGATCGCCGCCGGCGGCGTGGAAGGTCGGTCCGGATGCGACACCGGTGTCCGGACCGACCTCCGCCCTGCCGGACGTCGCCTGGGCTCCGCCCGGCTCGACCGGGAACCTCGACAGCCGTCCTAGACGTAGAGCGTGTTGGCGTCCAGGCCGCAGACGATCCGGCCGTACAGCTCGAGGTTGGTGTTGGGGTGCAGGATGGCGTGCAGGTTGAGCACCTGCACGTCCCGCCGGATGCGTTGGATCGCGACGTCCCGGTAGACGGACGAGCCGCCGCTGGCATTGGCCAGGATGCCGATCGCCTCTTCGGCCCGCTGGCAGGCGGCACCCAGGTTGAGTCGGATGCGCGCCCGCTCCTCGAGCGTCCAGGGCTCGCCCGCCCGGCTCTTGGTGTCGAGCAGGTCCGCCGCGCGGTGTGCGTGGAACTCGACCTCGTCGATCCTGACGAGCGCGCCGGCCACCTCGATGTGGGTGATCGGGGCCTCGCTCTGGTTCTCGTAGCTGGTGTAGGTGATCTTGCGGCCGGGCAGCCGCTCGAGGAAGGCGTCCTTCGCCGCCAGGGCCAGGCCGAGAGCCGGCGCGCTGACGATCGAGCAGGCGGTGGCCATGAACGGCGCGTTGAAGATCGGTGCGTTGGCGTTCAGCTTGGACCTGTGCTGACCCTGCAGCACCGGCCCCATCGGGAGCGCACGCTCCGCCGGGACGAAGACGTCCTTGGCGATCGTGGTGATGCTGCCGGAACCGCGCAGGCCCGACGTGTGCCAGTCGTCGACGATCTCCAGGTCCGCGACCGGAATGGCGAGCATGACCGGCGCGAAACCGCCGCCCTCGACCGGCGTGACCGCTGCCGTCGTGTTCCACGTGCTCTGCTGCGCTCCGGTGTTGAACGACCATTTGCCGTTGACGATGTAACCGCCGTCGGTCGGCACGGCCATCGCGCCGGGACTGAGGATCCCGCAGACGCGCACGTCCGGCGTCGAGAACACCTCGTCCTGCACCTCGTCGGGGAACAGCCCGGTCAACCACGTGCTGATCGACCAGACCGCGACGGTCCACGCGGTCGAACCGTCACCCCGCCCGAGCTCGGCCAGCACGTCCACGACCGTGCCCATGTCGGACTCGTAGCCGCCGTAGCGGACCGGAACTCGCATCTTCAGCAGCCCGGCATCGGTGATGGCCTCGATGACGTCGGCGTGGAGCTGCCGGTTCTCGTCCATCCAGACCGCCTTTTCCCGCAGCAGCGGGACGAGCTCGGAGGCGCGGCGGACGAGTTCCGCTCGGGGCGGCGCTTGGGTGATCTCCATCGTCATTCTCCTTCGCGGGCGTCCGTCGCCACGTGCTGCGGCACATGGTCACGGCGATCGGGTTGCATCACGCTTGATGGGTGGTTCGAGCAGATCTCGACGCGATGTGGTCACGCACCGAGATGATTTCAAGCCGGAGAGTTCTGTCGCACCTCCGCGATTGCGGCCCGGGGCGAAGTGCCAGTACTTCATCCGCGGTCGCGTGCTCCGAGGTCCCGGCAGCTTGTCGGCGTACTCGCGGTCAGGTCGGCGCCAGTCGTGCCGCCGCCGATGCCGGCGCCGTCCGTCGCGCGACCGCCCATGCTGGACCGTCACGCTGCATGGACCGGCCCGCGCGACGGACGGGGCGCCTTGCGTCAGGGCATCTCGGAACGTTTGTTCGCGACGTATCAGACCGGTATATCGGCTGTCGTTCATCGGATACCTAGGACAGCGAGACCGTCCCACGCGCGCGGCACGCGGAAGCTGGCGGCCAGGGAGGCAGCGACATGTCCAGCGCGCAGCTGTACGACACCATCGGAGCCGCCTACACCGCGACGCGGCGCACCGAGCCACGGATCGCCGCGAGGATCTGGGTCGCCCTCGGCGACGCGCGGACGGTGGTGAACGTCGGGGCCAGCACCGGCTCCTACGAGCCCGTCGACCGTGACGCCATGGGTGATCACGGCCAGGCCGGACGGTCTCTAGGCCGGCGTCGGTGGAGTGCGGCAGGGTGGGCGACGGCTCGATCGGCCGTCGCCCACCGGCCCGTCCGGAGCCTCAGCTCGGTCAGGCCTCAGCCGAAGAACGATCTCAGCCGAAGAACGCATTCAGGTGCTGGATGAGGACCTGAGGCTGCTCGTCAACGAAGTAGTGCCCGGTGTTGGCGATCTGTACCAGCTGCACGTTGGTGGCCTGCTGGGTGAGCGTCGCAGCGAAGCTCGGGTAGAAGATGTCGTGGGCAATGCCCAGGACCGGGGTGGTCACCGGCGTGTATGTCTCGTTGTCGACGATGTCCTGGCCCAGCGCCTGGTACCAGCCGTTGCCGCCCCGGATGGCGTCCGGAGTCGAGTAGGCATAAGCGTAGACGGCCCGGTCGAAGTCGTTGATGGCTTCCTTGTTGACCAGGAGGTTGTCGAACATCCAGTCGACGAGGAAGCGGGACCGGCCCGTGATGAGCTGCTCCGGCAGCTGTGACACCTGGTTGAAGGCGAACCACCAGGGGTGGAACGGGGCACCCGGCGCCGGCAGCATCCGGAACTCGTAGTAGCTGCTGTTCGGGTGTTCCACGTCCAGCATGGCGATCTTGTTGACGACTGCGGGGTGGTTCGCCGCCATGCTGTAGGCGACCATCGCCCCCATGTCGTGACCCACGACGTTCACCTTGGTGTAGCCCAGCGCCCCGGCCAGCGCCGCGATGTCCGCCGCCATGGTCTTCTTGTCGTACCCGGACGCCGGCTTGCTGGAGCCGCCGGCACCGCGCAGGTCCACGGCGATCACGCGGTACCGGGTGGCCAGCGCGGGCATCACCTTGTGGTACTCCCACCAGGTCTGCGGCCAGCCGTGCAGCAGGATCAGCGGCTCCCCGCGCCCACCGGCGACGTAGTGCAGCCGGATTCCGTTGACCGTCGCGTACCTGCTCGTGAAACCCCCCGGAAGGGTGGCTGCGAGCTCGGCGGCGGACGGGGCGGTGGTCAGCGCGGCGTCGGTGGACGGTGCGGCCTGTGCCGTCGCGCCGGTCGCCGCGCCGGTCGCCGCGGCGGCGACCGCGCCAGCGCCGAGCGCGATCAGCTTCCTTCTGTTCATCGAAGACACGCATGCTCCAGTTCTCTAGACGATGACATGGATCCTTACCGATTTTCGGGGAACGCAGGGTTGCGCCAAGGGCACGGATGTCCGATGGTTTATCGGGAATGACCGATGGGATGTAATTTCCTGCGCTTGCGTCCGATGGCCGGGACGTCCGTCAACGGGATAACCGACAGCCTGTCGCGGAGGGCGACCGTCTTTCACGTCGGGCTCGCCGCCTGGGACGATGCCGCGACGGACCTCGCCGTCCGCGCGTCGCTCACGGGGGACCGGCGCATCGGGGGCGACTACCTGGACGCTCGCCCGGAGAAGATGCGCCGTTGTCGTATCGGCTCGGATCTGTTCGACTGGCTGGCCCAGCACGGTGGCCTCACTGCGATGCGGGCTTCCTCGATGGGAAGCTGAGGTTTCGGAGCCGTTCGTGCAGCGTCCGGGCGACGGGCTGTCCGGACACGGGGTACGCGGTCGCCGGGGGCGGAGAGTGCGGCTGGCGACGCACCACACAGGACGGAGGGGCGGGCTCCCCGGCGAGGCTGTGTGACACTCTGCGGGTGACGTCGCCTCCGCCGCCGAGCGAGCCCGGCCAGCCGGCCTCCACGCCACCAGCACCCGGGGCCCCACCACCGATGTCGCCGCCACCGCCCCCGCCACCGATGTCGCCGCCGAAGCGCAACACGCCCCTGATCATCGGTGTCGTCGCCGCGGTGCTGGCGCTCTGCCTGATCGGCGTCTGCGGGGCCGCACTGGGCGGGGTGGCCCTGATCAAGGCCAGTAACGGCCAGCAGGGCCAGCCCGCGGCGAGACCCCTGCCCGAGCCGATCGGGACGACGAGGGAGCTTCCGCGCGAGCCGACGTACTCGCCGCCGCCGATCCTCCCTCCGACGGAGGCGGCTCCGCCCCCGCCGCCAGCGAGGATCGGGCAATGCATCGTCGTCAGCGTGGCGGGCAGCTTCCAGGGCATCGGCAACTGCAACGGCAGCAGCGGCACCTACCGGGTCGTCTCGGTGGACTACTCCCAGGGGCAGTGCGCCGACCCCGGTTCGGCGTACCTCACCGAACGCGGCTATCGGCTCTGCCTGGAGCGCCACCTGGTGCGTCTGCGCTGCTACAGGTTCCCGACGGGCAACGGCTGGATCGTCGGGGCGCCGAAATGCAAGGCGAAGGGAACCGTCCACATCATCGACATCGTGCCCGGCGCCACCAACGGAAACAGTTGTACGCGGGACCAGAGATGGAACCGCTGGTACCGATTCACGAATCCCACCGTGGTCTATTGCGTGATGAAGTACTAGGCAGCGGGCAGCTCAAGCTCTATCCGGGTACGCACTTCTCCTTCGGCCGGTCCTCACCCGTCGTGCGCTCCAGCGCTGTCGGCGCCAGCCACCGTCAGCCGGCGGCGGTCTTCCGGTCGATGGAAGTTTCTGACATCATCCGGCACATAGATCGAAGGTTATGACCGTGGAGGTTCGGATGCGTTCACGTCTGACGAGTTCCCTCAGCGTCGCTGTGCTGGCGACCGCCGCGTTCCTGGTGCCGGCGTCACCCGCCGCCGCCGCGCCGTCGTTCCGCACGCCGTTCCCGTGCCACCAGACGTGGTCCGGTGAGACCCGCACCACGCACAGCCCGCAGTACGCGATCGACTTCAACCGCACCGACGACCACGGCGATCCGGTGAAGGCCAGCGCGCCGGGCACGGTGGACGTGGTGGCCAACCTCGGTGACACCAGCTACGGCCGGTACGTGCGGATCAACCACGGCAACGGGTACACCACCTACTACGCGCACCTCAGCGGCTTCAACGTCTCGGTCGGCCAGTCCGTCGGATACAGCACCACCATCGGGTACGTGGGCAACAGTGGCGGCTCCTCCGGATCGCACCTGCACTACGAGCAGCGCCTGAACGGCAGTGACATCATGGTGCGCTTCAGCGGCAACCTGGCTCTCTACTTCGGGACGCAGAACTACACGCGTACCGCCGGTTGCTGATCCACCGATCGACTGCGTCGGTTCCGGTCAGGAGCGGCGGCCCTCCCGGGTGAGCCTTGAGATCCACTTCGGGCGGGCCGCCGGGATCACCGGCGCGTCGATCACCGGCACCGCGTTGCAATCGGGCGGCCCGCGTCGACAACGACCGTCGATATTGACGTTCGACGATGGGGTGGACAGAATCACGGCACCCACCACGATCCTCTCTCTGGGAGATGCCGTGACCCGTCCCCGCCTGTCACTCCTGCGGGCGGCCAGCCGGCTGGCCGCGTTCGCGGCGGCCACCGCCGGTGTGCTGCTCGCCTTCGCCGCCCCGGCCAACGCCGCCGCACCTACCGGGCGCTACGTCGCGCTCGGTGACTCGTACACCTCCGCCCCGCTGGTGCCCACCCAGGTCGACCTGAACTGCCTGCGCTCCAACCGCAACTACCCGTCGCTGGTCGCCGCCGCCGGCTCGTCGGCGTTCGCGGACGTGAGCTGCTCCGGAGCCACCACCGAGGACATCCTCGTCGGCGGCAGCGGCGCACTGGGCATCTCGTTGCCGCCGCAGCTCAACGCGATCACGCCGGACACGAGCCTGGTCACCGTGCAGATCGGCGGCAACGACATCGGCTTCTCCGGCATCATCAGCGACTGCGCGGAGGCGAGCCTGAGTAGCCCCCTCGGCTCCCCGTGCAAGAACCGGTACACCGCCGGAGGTGTCGACCAGTTGCAGGCCAGGATCGCCGCCACCGCGCCGAAGGTGACCGCCGTGCTACAGGCGGTCCGCCGGGCCGCCCCGGGCGCGCGGGTCGTGGTGCTCGGCTATCCGGCGATCCTGCCGGACAGCGGCTACGGCTGCTGGCCGGTGGTCCCGATCGCCTACCAGGACGTGCCGTACCTGCGTGGCGTCCAGAAGTCGCTGAACACGATGCTCGCCAACACCGCGGCCGCGAACAACGCCAGCTACGCCGACGTCTACGCCCCGTCGGTCGGCCACGACACGTGCAGGAGCAGCAGCACCCGGTGGGTCGAAGGGCTGGTCCCGCAGAACGCCGCCGCCCCGTTCCACCCCAACGCCAGGGGCGAGCAGGGCATGGCCAACGCGCTGCTGGCCAACCTGAACAGCTGACTGACCGCCTTCGCCAGCGGGAAACAGGCTCATCCACCGCCGGCACGGACCACCATGCCGGCGGTGGCCGGGCCTGCCCGGCCCGGCCACCGCCCACCACACCCAGCCGACGCCTCCAGGACCGCGAGGGCCTGCCAAGGCCTCGACCAGGACGTCGCGCTGGTGCGGCACCTGGTCACCGACCAGTGGCGGGCAGGTCGCCTCGGCGGTACGGCGGCCAGTGGGTCAGCCGGTCGTACAGGCCAGCCCGTCGAGGGTGAGGCCGACCGGGCGGTCGTTGCTCGTGTGCCAACTGGCGAGGAAGCCGAACTCGACCGTCCCGCCGGCGGGCAGGGCGGAGTTCCAGGACGTGGGGGTGACCGTCACGCCCGGGCCGTCCTGCCGAACGGTGCCGTTCCAGAGCTGGCTGATCAGCTGCCCGTCCGGGAACCGCCAGCGCACGGTCCAGCCGTGGTGCGCCCGTACCCCGGTGTTGGTGATCCTGAGGCTCGCCTGGAAGCCGCCCGGCCACTGGTTGGTGACGGTGTACGCCGCCCGGCAGGTGTCCGGCCCCGTGGTCGGCGTGGGCGTCGGGGAAACCGTGGGGGAGGCCGTCGGGCTGACCGTGGGGGAGACGGTCGGCGTCGGAGTCGGGTCGATCCGGGTCGGGTCGACGATCCCCCAGTACGCCGACTTGGCCTGGAGCTCCGTGTCGAACAGCAGCGGCGCGTCCTTGCGGGCCACCGGGAAGGTGTCCAGCCAGGTGTCGTCGTCCGCCAGCCCCCACAGGGTCACCGAGGTCAGTTCGTCGGCGTAGCGGCGGTAGAGGGCGAAGAGGTCCCGGTACCGGTACGCCTGGGTCAGCAGCCGGTCGGCCGGCGGGGTGGGGAAGGACTCGTCGTTGTTCACGTAGATGCTGACGTCCATCTCGGTGACCTGCTGCTCCACGCCGAGCGGGATGAACGCCTGGAGCATCGCCTCGGTCTCGGCGAGCGAGGGCCACTGGACGTTGACGTGCATCTGGTGCCCGACGCCGTCGACCGGCACCCCTTCCGCCCGCAGCCGGGTCACCAGGTCGCGCAGCTTGTCGCGCTTGGCCGGCACGTTGGTGTTGTAGTCGTTGATGTAGAGCCTGGCCGTCGGCGCGACCTCCCGGGCCACCCGGAACGCGGTCCGCAGGTAGTCCAGTCCGCTGATCTCGTACCAGCGGCTGCGCCGCAGCCCGTCGGACTGGTTCTCGTCGATCACCTCGTTGGCGACGTCCCACACCCCGATGGCGTCGCCGTACCGGCCGACGACCGCGCGGATGTGCGCCTCCAGCCGGGACAGCAGCAGGGCCTTGTCGGCCGGGTCCGAGGTCAGCGGGGTGCCGTCGGTGTCGGTGAAGACCCAGGCCGGGGTCTGCTGGTGCCAGACGAGGGTGTGTCCGCGTACCGCCAGGCCGTTGTCGGTGGCGAAACCGACCTGCGTGTCGGCGTCGGCCCACCGGAAGGCGCCCTCGGTCGGCTGGGTCGCATCCCACTTGAGCGCGTTGCCGGGCGTCACCGTGTCGAAGTGCCGGCGCAGCAGGACCGCCTGGTCGCCGATGATCTGCCGGTTGCCGATCGCCGCCCCGATCGGGAAGTCGGCAGCCAGCACCTCACGCAGGGCCGGGATGTCGGTCTGCACGGGTCTGGTCGGCTGGTACGCCATGGTGAAGTCGTCGATGTGCAGGTCGGCGGTGCCGCTGGCGGTCTCCACGTACGCCGACAGCCCGTCCACGTCGTGCGCGAGCACGTACGTGCCACTGAGCCGGACCCAGGCGTCGGCGCTGACCGCGGTGTCACCCACCACCTGGTCGTAGGCGGAGGTGCCACCGGAGTCGCGTTGCACGCTGAGCCGGACCTGGCCGGGCGACTGGCCGGCGGCGAGCCGGACCCACACCGTCAGCGTGTAGCGGGTTCCCTCGACCATCCCGTCGATCAGGGCGAGGGCGGGGCCCTGCCAACTCGCGGTGCGGCCGGAGGCGAGCAGGCTGCGGGTGCCGCCGTGGGCGACGGCGGTGCTGACCGCGACGGTCTCACCGGCCCGGGCCCGGAAGCCCTGGGTGGTGCCGTCCTCGAAGGTGGCGTCGAGCACCAGGACGGGATCGGCGGCGCGGGCGGGCGGGGTGGTCAGCGGAACGGCGGCGGCCACGGCGACGGTGGCGAGGCAGGCCAGGGCCAAGAGCCCCGGCAGAAGGCGGTGACGGCGCGTCCAGGCAGCGCGCATGGGGGTGTCCTTTCGGGTACGGGTGGATGCGCGCGGACCGCTGGGCGAGGTTCTCGCGGGCACGGTCGCACGCCGGTCGACCGGCATGAGCCCGCATGCAGGTGGTGGGTGGTCCCGCTCCGCTCGCGGCGCCCGGACGGGCGCCGCTGTCGAGGACTGATGGTACGGATCACGGGCGCGGCGCTCCAGCGCTCGTGGTGGGCGGCGAGCCCTGCGACGCCCGCCATGGCCTTGAAGGAGCAGTTGTCCGCGTGCCCGCGGCGTCGGCGGGCCGATGCTGTCACCGTCCGGTCACAGCATCGACCTTGTCAGATATTTACGTATCCGTATATCGTGCCGGTGCCAAGTTCCGGACCCGGACGAAGGGCGGTCGCATGGCAGCCAAAGGGGCGCCGGTGACGCATCGGGCGATCGACCAAGGGCGATTCCTGCTCGATGGTTCACTCGACCTCAGCGCACCGTTCACATCCGTGGCCGACGTCACGATCGGCGGCCGACTGCACGAGTTCACGGCCGGCTCGATCGGGCTCGCGGACGACGTGGCCCGGACGCTCGGCGTCGAGACGTTCGACGAGGAACTCACCTACCAGGGCGGGACGCTGCTGACCGCGCGCATCCGATCCTACGACCCGCAGATCCAGTTGGCCGAGGAGCGGCTCGTGGCGGTCTGGCGGGGGCGCCGACACTGCTTCTTCACCGAGATGTACGGCGCGGCGACCACCGACCTGCTCGGCGCGTTGCGGACACTGCGCGTCGAGGAGCACGACGACGGGCTGGCCCTGCGCCCGACCTCGAAGACCGGGGCCGAGTTCGCCGAACCCGCCACCGTGCTCAAGGAGGTTCCCGGGCTCGGCCTGCTGGAGATCGCACCGCTCACCAAGCAGCGTGTCGGGCAACTGCCCTCCTGGCGCGGCCTGCGGACGCAGGCGGGCGAGCTCTTCCGGGACGTCCTGCCCGACGGGCAGCCCTACTTCGTACTGGCCGCGGCGGACGCCTGGCTCAGCCTGGTGCCCTTCGCCGACACGGACATGGAGCAGGTGCCCACTCTGGTCGACCGGCTCCGCGTCCAGAGGGCCCGGTAGGTCGGATGTCCGGACTGCTGGCCAGCGTGGCCACGTACACCGTCCTGTTCACCCTGCTCGTCAGCACCGCCGAGCATCTGTCACGGCCGGCGGCGCTCGCCGAGGCCATGGCCGCGCACCGGGTGCTTCCGGCTCCGGTCATGGTCGCCGCCGTCGCCATCGCCGGCGAAGGACTGCTCGCTGGCGCCGGGATCGTGGCGCTGTTCCACCCCGGCGGCGAGGGCCCGCTCGTCGCCGTCCTCGTCGGCAGCGTCGCGCTACTCGCCCTGTACGCCGGCTACGGCCTGCACGTGAGGTCGACCGGGCGCGCCGGGTCGTGCGGATGCTCCCGGGTGGAACTGCCGATGACGGGCTGGGTGGTGGCGCGAGCGTCGATCCTCGCCGGGCTGGCCCTGGTAGCGCTGTTCCTGTCCGACTCGATCATTCCGGCGAATCGGGCCGACGCCTCACTCGCCGTCGTGCTGCTGGCCTCCGCCACGTTCACCGCGCTGCTGTGGCACCTGCCCGCCGCGATGTACGAGCCGGCGACGGCGACAGCCCGGCGGCCCACCACCGGCCGGTCCATTGGCACGACAGAGGGAGGCCTGCCCGGATGAGCTTCCAGACCAGCGCACTGATCCTGAGCTGGATCGCGATACTTCTGCTGGCCTTCACGGTCTCGGGCCTGGTACGCCAGGTGCACGCGTTGTCGAGCGGGGCGGTGCAGCGTCGTCCCGAGTCGGTCGGTCTGCGGCCGGGCGCGCCGGCCCCCGGATTCGCCCGGTTGGCCCCGGCGACCCCGGCGACCCCGGCGGTTCCGCTGGTGCTGCTCTTCCTGGAGCCCGACTGCGGGACGTGCACCGAGGTGCTGGCCGAGGCGAGCGACCACGTCCGCCCCGGCCTGGAGTTCCGGGTCCTCTACCGGGAGGATCCTCCGGCGCGGGCGGCGGAGCTGCCGATCACCGTGCTCGGCGGGCAGGCGGATCTGTTCGAGCGGTACGACGCCCTCGCCACCCCGTTCGCCACCGTTGTCGACCAGGCCGGGCGGGTGCTCCGCGCCGAGCCGCTCGGCTCCCGCGCGGCACTGCACCGCCTGCTCGACGAAGTCGACAGCCCACCCGGCGGCTCCGCACCGACGGTCGCCACGAATCAGGGAGGCCGGGCATGACCGGTATCGACGCCGTGCCCTGGTTGCGCGGAGACGACCCGGGGACCGGGCCCGCCGTCCGGCGGGTGCCGGCGCAGCCGGGCGGCCGGAGGCGCGCGGGGTGGGAGCTGTCGCGACGCACCCTGCTCCGGGCGGGCACCGCGGTGGGAATGGCCGCGCTCAGCGTGTTTCCGGCGGCCCGCCGCGCGTACGCCGACGGTTACACGATCTATGCCGGGTGCCCGACGTACGCCAGCGATCACAACTGCTCACCGGGGTGTGGCCCGAGCACGATCTTCGCCGATTCCTGCAACACCAGCGGGACGTACACCGGATTCCACAAGAACGACGGCGTCACCTGGATCCTGCGGCCGAACCAGTGCTACGGCGGCACCTACGACGGCTGGCTGTGGGCCTACAACGGGGCGTGCGGCGCCTGCACCTGCTCGGTCGAACGCCGGTGCCACGACGGGTACAAGAAGACCAGCGCGGGCTGGGTGAAGTCGATCTGCCGCTGGAACACCAAGTGCGGCTGCCTGGGCACGGCCAACTGGCCCACCACCCAGCGGAGCAACACCGGGGTGAACGTCTACACCGTGCAGCACCTGCTGACCGCCCGCGGGCACGCGACCGAGATCGACGGGATCTTCGGCAGCGACACCGAGGCGAAGGTGAAGAGCTTCCAGGCGGCGGCGGGCCTCGGGGCCACCGGTGTCGTCAACGCGACGACCTGGCCGGTGCTCGTGATCACGGTTCGCTCCGGGGCCAACGGCGACCCGGTCAGGGCCGCGCAGCGCCAGCTGAACAGGCGCGGCTACGCGCTGGTGGTCGACGGGGCCTTCGGCCCGGCGACGGACAGCGCGGCGCGCGACTTCCAGCGGCAGAACGGGCTGACGGTCGACGGCGTGATCGGGGTCAACTCCTGGCGGACGCTGACCGGCGCCGCCGTATGACCCGAACGCTGCCAGGACGTGCCCGGGCGGCACTGCGCCGGGGCGGCGATCCCCTCGTGCCCCTCCTGCTGCTCGCCGTCGGTGCGCTCGCCGCCGCCGGGTACGGACACGTACTCACCTGGGCGATGATCGGGGGGCTCGCGGGTTACACGCTCTCCGGCTCCGTTTGAACGCACAACAGCGCGCACGCGCTGGCCTCGCCCGGGTGGCGGGATCGAGATCGGCAGGGTGTCGTCCTGACCCTGTTCGTCACGGGGTTGGTCGCCGGCGGCCTGCTCAGCGGACTGGTGCTGGGGTTGCTCTCCGGCCTGTCCGCTCCGCTGCCCGTCCCGTGGCGGTACGCGGGCATCGTGGCGGTGGCGGTGCTGGGGCTGCTCCGCGAGGTGGGCCTGGTGTCCATCCGGCTGCCGCAGAACGCCCGGCAGGTGCCGCAGGACGTGCTTCAGCGCAGCCTGCGGCGTGGGGCGCTGCAGTTCGGCTTCGAGATGGGCACCGGAGTCCGCACCTACGTCTCGGCGAGCGCCCCGTACGTGCTGGCGGTCGCCCTGCTCCTCGGCGGTCAGCGCCTGCACGTCGCGATGCTCGCCGGGATCGGATTCGGTGTCGGTCGCGCGTTGACCCCGCTGGCCCGCCGCGCCGCCGGCACCGGCGACAGGTGGGACGCCGACCTCCGGGTACGGATCCGGACGATCACCGTCACGGCGGGCGTCGTGCTCGTGGTCGCCCTCGGCCTGCTGGCCGTGCGGCAGTTCTGAACACGGCGCGACGCTTTGTGGTCAGAAAGTTGGCCACCGCCTGACGACCCCGGCCGGCCCGACTTCGCCGCGGTCGCCCGGGCGAGCCTGGACATGCTGCTCGCCCAGATCGAGTCCGGTGCCGTCGGCCCGCTATGGCAGACGGTCGCTCCGAGCCTGGTCGCCCGCCACAGCGTGGGAGCCCCGCCGCGCCGCTGGGCACTCCACCCCTGCGGGCGTCGGCGGCAGCGGTTTTTTCGATCTGCGGCCTTGTCCCGCCATCCGGTCGTGGCGGATGACCGGGGCCGCCCGGCAGGTCGCAGGCCGGGCCTGCTGACCTGCCACGTCTCGGCGAATAGCCACTAATCGCCGCAGGCGCCACTCGTCGGGCTGTCCGGGCCCAAGGTATGAGAAGCGGCCGAGTCAGACCAACCGTCACTCTTGCAATCAATACGAGACCTATGAATAGATCGACGCCTCCGGTCGGGTGGCCCCAACCAACCGATCGGGTGCCCGGGGCTACCTGAAAGGCAGCCCGTGCTCAGCTCCATGGAGGTACCACATGCGACACTCCGGGTCCCCGCTGCGCCACGCCACCGCACTGTCGGTGGCCGGCGCGCTGGTCGTCGGCATGCTGACCAGCGGTCCCGCTCAGGCAGCACCCGCTACGCCCGCTTCCCCCGGTCAAGCCGCCGCGCTCGCCGCCGCACTCGGCGACCGCTCCGGTGGGGCGTACGCCGGGGCCGACGGCGCCATGGTCGTCACCGTGACCGACGACGCCGCTGCCCGCAAGGTCCGCGCGGCCGGCGCGACTCCGAAGCTCGTCGCCCGCGGTGCGGACGACCTCGCCCGGGCCACCACCACCCTGGACAGCGCCGCCCGGGTGCCAGGCACCGCGTGGTGGACCGATCCGGCGACCAACCAGGTCGTGGTCTCCGTCGACAGCACGGTGACCGGCGCGAAGCTGGCACGCGTCGAGGCCGTCGCGCAGCGGCTCGGCGGCACCGTCCGCATCCAGCGGGAGTCCGGCACGCTCAGCACCCGGGCCGCCGGCGGTGAGGCCATCTACGCCGAGGGTGGTGGCCGCTGCTCGCTGGGCTTCAACGTCCGCAGCGGCGACACCCACTACTTCCTCACCGCCGGGCACTGCACCGACATCACCGCCAACTGGTACGCCGACTCCGGGCAGGGCAGCCTGCTCGGCACCGGCGGTACCGGCAGCTTCCCCGGCGACGACTACGGCATCGTGCGGCACACCAACCCGACCTCCGTCGACGGCAGCGTCTACCTGTACGACGGCACCACCCGGGACATCACCGGTGCGGCCGACGCTTACGTCGGACAGTCGGTGCAGCGCTCCGGCAGCACCACTGGTCTGCACGGCGGCGCGGTCGAGGCGGTCGACGCCACGGTGAACTACGCCGAGGGCAGCGTCAGCGGATTGATCCGCACCACGGTCTGCGCCGAGCCGGGCGACAGCGGTGGCGCGCTCTTCAGCGGAAGTACCGCCCTGGGCCTGACCTCCGGTGGCAGCGGCAACTGTTCCTCCGGCGGGACCACCTACTTCCAGCCGGTGACCGAGGCGCTGAACGTCTACGGAGTGGAGATCGTCTGAGAGACGTCACACCAGCGGGGCCGCCGGACACCGGCGGCCCCGCCCCTGTGCCTGCGCCCGAGCCGCCGATCCGGCCGCCCGCACCGTCGCACCGGGCCCGGGCGCGGCTCACGCGAGGGTGTGATGACCCGCCTTGACGACCTGGTCGTACTCATTGCGCCGGGCGTCGTAGGCGGCCTCCAGGAACTTCTCCGAGTCCGGTCCCACCGGCAGCCGTAGCGGCGGCGACTCCATCTGGCCGAGCCGCCAGACCACGTCCGCGAAGAGTTCGGGGGAGTTCACCTCGATCCAGGTGTTCATGCTGCGCAGCGCGCCGAGCTGGCCGTCGCTGACCGGCGTGTAGTCCGCGATCCGGTGTTCCGGCATGACCAGGTTGGCGCTGTAACCGGTGGCGAAGCCGCCCGGCTGCAGGATGGTGACCTTCACCCCGAGGTGCCCGGCCTCGGCGGCCAGCGACTCGGCCGCTCCCTCCATCGCGAACTTGCTCGCCGTGTACGCGGCCAGCCCGGGGATCGGGACCACACCGGCGACCGAGCTGACGAAGACCGCGTGCCCGCAGCGCTGCGCCCGCCACACCGGCAGCACGGCCCGGGTGAGCCGCCACGGCCCGAAGACGTTGGTGTCGAACTGCGCGGCGAGTTCCGCGTCGGTGACCTCCTCGAAGGTGCCGAACTGGCCGTAGGCGGCGTTGTTGACCAGGACGTCGACACCGCCGAAGGCGTCCACCGCCCGCTCGACCGCCGCCACGCACTGCGCCGGATCCCGTACGTCCAGCGCGGCGGCCACCACGTTGCCCGGATGCCGGGCCACCAGCGCGCCGAGGGTCTCCGGCCGTCGGGCCGTCGCCACCACCTGTTCCCCCTCGGCGGCGAGCCGGGCCGCGAGGGCCTGACCGAGTCCGCTCGAACACCCCGTGATCAACCAACGCTTCGCCATCGCCCTCGACCTACCCGATCCGGTGGGTTACCTGTCGAATGCAGACTGTAGGATCCGTCGACGCGAGTAAAGGGACATCGGCTGTCGCCAACCGGATTCGTCGGGCACCCGGCGCACCGCCGGCTGCTGACTGAGGGGCGACGGCTGGCCGGCCAGATCTCCGACCCCCCGTCGCCGCCGGATGGGGGACAGGGCCGTTCGGTCGGCAGCCCCGCCGCACACGGGCCTTCCTGGCTACGCCGGGACCGCCTGCGGATCACCGGCGGCGTCATGGGTGGCCATGGCCTCCTGCCGGCGGGGTTCCTCGCGCAGGATGGCGGAGTGACCGCGGTGAGACGGGACACCATCGTCGCGGCGCGCCGCCGGCTCCCCGGCGGGGCACCTACCCGTACGGCGGCACGCGCACACGTCCTCTTCCCGCCGCCATGGCTCGTCACCGCCCCCCGGGCGCGAATCGTCACGAGGTTGTCGTATTGCGGCGAAGCCTGCGGGGTAGGGCTCTCCGGGAGACGCCAAGACGTGAGGAGCGAGTCGTGACGCACCCCTGGTTGTTCCCTGACGGCCGGCCGTCGCTGTTCCACGCCGAGCCCACCTCGGCGGACGTCCGGTTGGCCTGCCGGCTGCTCGACCGGATGCAGCGGGATCCGCTGCTGCGCCGTGAGCGCATCTGCATCGAGGTGCAGAACCGCGTCGTGATCCTGGAGGGGACGGTCAGCGAGCCCGACCTGAAGGTTCGTGCCCACACCCTCGCCTGGGCCATCCCTGACGTGCACGACGTCAACAACCGGCTGTGCCCACCCGACGCGTGATCGCCGCCAGGGCACCGGCCGACTGGTCCTGGCCGGGAGCCGTCGGGCGCGTCTCCAGAGGTCCGGCCGACCGGTTCCCGGCGGTCGCACACGCGTCGAAGAAAATTCCTCCACCGAAGACCGGCGGCGATGTCGAGAACTCGGGACCGGCTCCGTCCCCGCTGTGAACGCGACCAGAATGGTCGGCGCCAGCACCGAGGAGAGACACCATGGCCAAGTACCTGCTACTCAAGCACTACCGCGGCGCCCCGGCTGCCGTCAACGACGTGCCGATGGACCAGTGGACGCCGGAGGAGATCTCGGCGCACATGCAGTACATGAGCGACTTCGCGACCCGGCTCGAGGGCACTGGCGAGTTCGTCGACGGCCAGGCGCTCGCCCCCGAGGGGACGTTCGTCCGGTACGACGGCGAGGGTCGCCCGCCGGTCACCGACGGCCCGTTCGCCGAGACCAAGGACCTGATCGCCGGCTGGATGGTGATCGACGTCGACAGCTACGAGCGCGCCGTCGAGCTGGCCGGGGAGCTGTCGGCGGCCCCTGGGGCGGGCGGGAAGCCGATCCACGAGTGGCTCGAGGTGCGCCCGTTCCTGACCGCGCCGCCCACCATCACGGAGTGACCTGATGGACGAGGCGCTGCTCCGGAGCCTCACGCCGGTCGTGCTCGGGATCCTCGTCCGCCGCGGAGCCGACTTCGCGGCGGCCGAGGACGCCGTACAGGACGCGCTGGTCGAGGCGGTCCGCGCCTGGCCGGCCGAGCCGCCCCGGGATGCGAAGGGCTGGCTGGTCACCGTGGCCTGGCGGCGGTTCCTCGACGCGACGCGGGCGGACGCCGCCCGCCGCCGGCGGGAGGACCTCGTCGACGAGGAGCCGGCGCCCGGGCCCGCGCCCGAGGTGGACGACACGCTCCAGCTCTACTTCCTGTGCGCCCACCCGTCGCTGACGCCGTCGTCCGCGGTCGCGCTCACGCTGCGCGCCGTCGGCGGGCTGACCACCCGCCAGATCGCCCAGGCGTACCTGGTGCCCGAGGCGACCATGGCGCAACGCATCAGCCGGGCCAAGCGCACCGTCTCCGGAGTGCGGTTCAACCAGCCCGGCGACGTCGCGACCGTGCTGCGCGTCCTGTACCTGGTCTTCAACGAGGGCTACTCCGGCGACGTCGACCTCGCCGCCGAGGCCATCCGGCTCACCCGGCAGCTCGCGGCCGCGATCGACCACCCCGAGGTGGCGGGGCTGCTCGCCCTCATGCTGCTCCACCACGCCCGGCGTGCCGCCCGGACCGCGCCCGACGGCAGCCTGGTGCCGCTCGCCGAGCAGGACCGCGGCCGGTGGGACACCACGTCGATCGCCGAGGGCGTCGAGATCCTGCAGGCGGCCCTCGCCCGCGACCGGCTCGGCGAGTTCCAGGCCCAGGCCGCCATCGCGGCACTGCACGCCGACGCGCCCACCGCCGAGGAGACCGACTGGGTGCAGATCGTCGAATGGTACGACGAGCTCGCGCGCCTGACCGACAGCCCGGTCGTCCGGCTCAACCGCGCGGTGGCGGTCGGCGAGGCCGACGGACCGCGTGCCGGCCTGGCTGCGCTCGTGGCGCTGGACGACTCACTGCCCCGTCACGCGGCGGTGGCGGCCTACCTCCACGAGCGCGACGGTGACCTGGCGACGGCGGCACGGTTGTACGCCGAGGCGGCCCAGAAGGCACCCAACCTCGCCGAACGCGACCACCTGACGCGCCAGGCCGCCCGGCTCAACGCCCGCCGGCGGCCCTGAGGGGGCGGGCAAGGTGGTGCCGGCAGCGGCGGTGCTTCAGGAACGGCCAGCGCGCGGGCGCTGCGTGGCGTGCCAGCGTTCGATCAGCGCGGGCATCTCGCCGAGCATGTAGCTGTAGAAGTCGCGCATATCAGCGAGGCGGCGCCCGGCGAGGGTCTCGGTGCCGGCGGTGGCGATGCCCTCGTCGGCGGCCTGGGTCATCAGGTTCAGGGCGTCGTTCTGGCTGGACATACCCGATCACGTGATTCCCACCGCGTTGTGATCCGGCACGGGGCGGTCGCTTCCATCACGTCGAACAGGAAACGACCGCCCCGCGTCGCGTCCGGGGCCAACCCCGTGCCGACCGTCGCCCGGCCTCCGACTAGAGCACCATCGGGAGGGGCTCGATCCAGCAACTCGCCACGTCCGACTCGATCAGCCGGCGTGCCTCTTCGGCGTCCGCCTCGGTGAGGAAGACGCCCAGGTTGTGTCGCGTCCGGCGGCCGTCCTGCTCGGTCACCGCCGTGAGCAGGTGCACGTGACGGTGCCGCTCGCGGCGTACGCCCTCCGGCATGCCGGTGCGGAACGCCTCGGCGACGGCCTGGGGCGAGGCGACGTCGAGTTCGCCGCCGACCCCGGCGAGAGGCTTCGTCGGCCAGACCGGGTTGTACGGGCTGAAGGTGTTGAACAACGACGGCTGCAGGTACGACAGCACACCCTCGCTCCACCCGACGGCGAGGGTG
This sequence comes from Micromonospora sp. NPDC023633, assembly GCF_040640035.1. NCBI lineage: Bacteria > Bacillati > Actinomycetota > Actinomycetes > Micromonosporales > Micromonosporaceae > Micromonospora > Micromonospora sp. NPDC023633. Next base: position 18,689 of record NZ_JBFABB010000032.1, read on the forward strand.
ACGACATGACCGGTCACGCCCTCACTCTCCAGGATGAGCACGCGTGCCTCGGGCGAGAGACGGCCTGCGACGTCCCGCTCGATACGCGTGGCCTCGTCCGCCGTCGCGCACCGGATCGTCAGGCCCCGGTAGGCGCCCTGCATCCGCACCGCCTCGATCGGCTTGAACAGCACCTCGACGGTCGTGGGAAGGCGGTCGTGCTTTCCGGGCAGGTGGTCCGCCCGCAGAAGCAGCTGGCCGTGCGTCGCCGAATACGACCACAGGACGAAGTGCCGCTCGTTCCGGAAGAGTTCCGCGCCCGGACGGAAGTCCTCGTCCCTGTTCAGCCACACACGCTTCGTCATCCCGTCACGATCGGTCAGGGACCGGCAGTCGTCAACATCAGGCGCGACCTGGTGCGAGCCGGCGAGGCCCGCGTCGTCCAGCCGGTCAGCCGGTACGGCGGGAGCGGGCCAGGGCCAGTCCACCGAGGAGCAGGGCGGTCAGCCCCAGCACCAGGGCCAGGTAGGCCCCGCCTCGCCCGTTGCCGGTGCCGATGCCGCTGTCGGCGGTGGCCACCACCACCCCGCCGAGGGCCGTGCCGACCAGCGCCGCCGCCAGGGCCACGGTGGCGCCCAGCCGCCCGTTGCCGGTGCCGAGGCGACTGGTGGGGCGGGCCAGGGCCAGCCCGCCGACGACCACGCCGGCCAGCCCCAGCACGACGGCCACGGTCGCCCCGAGCCGCCCGGCGCTCATGGTGAGGACACCGGCGGCGGCCGGCTGGCCCGTGACGTGCGCGGCCGCCGGTGCGGCGAGCCCGAACCCCCCGAGCAGGGCGGCTGCGGTGGCGGCAAGCACCAGTCGGACCGACTTCAGGGTTCCTGACGAGCTCATGTCCGTCTCCTCTCGTACGTCTCGTTTCCGAGGCGTGGCTGTCGCCCGATCATGTCGCCGGGCGCACCGCCGGTCGTCCCGCTGACGCAGGCAATCCGCGCTGCCGCCGGTGGCGCGGCCGGCTGCTGCGGACGCCGCAGGCGACGGGACGGTACTGCGCGTGCGGTAGGCGGCCGCTCGTCTGCGAGGGGGAGTCGTCCGCGGCCGGATCTGGCTAGGGTGCGCCCATGTACCCAGGACGGTCCGGCGTTCCGGCCGGTGTCAGAGATTGGGCGATCGCCGTCGGCGTGGCGGCGACCCTGCTGGTCGCCGGGCTGTCCGGCGACGGCTCCGCCGCGGGCGTCGACCTGCTCGGCTACGCGCTGTTGGTGGCCGGTGGCCTGGCGTTGGCCGCCGCTCGGCGGGCTCCGGTTCCCGTCCTGGCCGTCACCGGGTTGTGCGCGGTGGGCCACCAGGCGGTCGGCGTCGACGTGCCCGCCGTCGCGTTCCTGTTCGCGGTGTACGCCGCCGTGCGGGCCGGCCACCGCGTCGTCACGGTCGTGGTGGCGGTGCTGATGCTGGCCGCTCTCCCGCTCGCGGCCCTCGCCCTGCCACCGGAGATGTCCGTGGGCGAGGCGCTCGCACGGGCCCGGGGCGCCCTCGAGCTGGCCTGGCTGGTCGCCGCCGGTGCGGCGGGAGAGGCGCTGCGGCAGGCCGAGCGGCGCGCCGACGAAGCCGAACGCACCCGGGAGGAGACCGCGTTGCGCCGCGCCGACGAGGAGCGGCTGCACATCGCGCGGGAGCTGCACGACACGCTCACCCACCAGATCTCGGTCATCAAGGTGCAGGCCGAAGTGGCCGTGCACCTGGCCCGCAAGCGGGGTGAACAGGTGCCGGAGGCCCTGCTGGTGATCCAGGAGGCGGGTCGTGAGGCGACCCGGGAACTGCGCGCGACCCTGGAGGCGCTGCGCGACGACGGCAGGACCCCGCCGCATGGGCTCGCCCACCTGCCGGCACTGCTGGAACGGGCCCGTAGGACCGGCCTGGACGCGACGTTGACGATCGAGGGACGACGCCACGAGGTGCCGGCCGCGGTGGACCGGACCGCCTACCGGATCGTTCAGGAGTCGCTCACCAACATCACCCGGCACGCCGCCGCCGCCACGGCGTCGGTCCGGATCGACTACCGGCCGGACGCCCTCGCGATCCGGGTCGACGACGACGGCAGGGCCACGCCGGGCACCGCCCCCGTGCCCGGCGTCGGGCTGCTCGGGATGCGTGAACGCGTCACCGCCCTCGGCGGTCGCCTGCGCGCGGAACCACGCGACGAGGGCGGCTTCACCGTCCACGCCGAACTCCCCGTGGGCCGATCGTGATCCGCGTCCTGCTGGTCGACGACCAGCCGCTGCTCCGCAGCGGATTCCGCGCGCTACTAGAGGTCGAGGACGACATCGAGGTGGTGGCCGAGGCCGCCGACGGGAAGGAGGGTCTGGCGCTCGCCAGGGAGCACCTGCCCGACATCGCGCTCGTCGACATCCAGATGCCGGTCATGGACGGCATCGAGACGACCCGTCGCATCGCCGCGGACCCGGCCCTGGCCCGGGTGCACGTCGTCATCCTGACCAACTACGGCCTCGACGAACACGTCTTCCACGCGCTGCGCGCCGGCGCGGCCGGTTTCCTCGTCAAGGACATCGAGCCGGAGGACTTCCTCCACGCCGTACGCGTCGCCGCTCGCGGCGACGCGCTGCTCGCGCCGTCGATCACCCGCAGGCTGATCGACCGGTACGTCACCGAGCCGCAGCACCTGGATGCCGAGGCGGGCCTGCCGGGGCTGACCAACCGCGAACGCGAGGCCGTCGCGCTGGTCGCGCGGGGCCTGTCCAACGACGAGATCGCCGACCGCATGGTGATCAGCCCAATGACCGCGAAGACCCACGTCAACCGGGCCATGGTCAAGCTCCACGCCCGGGACCGCGCCCAACTCGTGGTCCTCGCCTACGAGTCCGGCCTGGTCGCTCCCCGGGCGCGGGACAGGTGACGGGCCGGGGCGAGGGTCACGCCGGCGTCGCCCGCGAGCCGGTCGCCGCGGCGACCGGCTCGCGAGGGAAGGCCTGGGCGCGGTGGGCGGCGGCGACGAGGCGGAGCGCCCGCGCGCCAAGGTCGCCGTCCAGCCCGGCCACCCGCCACCCGGTGGATGCGCGCCCCGGTCAGCGTGGCCGCTGCGGTCCGCGGCGGGCGTACCTGGCGCGGAACTTCTCCACCCGTCCCGCGGTGTCGAGCAGGCGCTGCCTGCCGGTCCAGAAGGGGTGGCTGGCGGCGGAGACCTGCACGTCGATGACGGGGTACGTGTTGCCGTCGGTCCACTCGACCGTCTGCTCGCTGGTGGCGGTGGAGCGGGTGAGGAAGGCGAAGTCGGCGGCGCGGTCGCGGTAGACGACAGGACGGTAGGTGGGGTGGATGCCGGGCTTCATGCGGACTCTCCTTCGATGCCGGTCAGGTCGGTGTCGGTGTCGGTCGGGCCGAGGTCGGCGAGCGGGAAGCAGCCGGCGAACGGGTCGTCGAGGCGGCGCCAGGCGTCCTCACCGTCGGCGAGCTCGGCGTCGGTGAGCAGGCAGCCGGCGAGGGTGCGGTGCAGCGCCGACGGGTCGAGGTCGAGGCCGACGAAGACCAGGTGCTGATGCCGGTCGCCGTAGTAGGGGTCCCAGTCCAGCGCGGCGGCGAGCCGGCGGTCGTCGGAGGCCTCGTCCCAGTGCGGGTCGGGAAGGGCGGCCAGCCACCGGCCGAGCGAGCCGAGCCCGAGGCCGCCGCCGGCGAAGTCCCAGGCGACGACCGTCTCGGGCTGGCTGGCCAGCCACAGGTGCCCCCGGGAGCGGACGACCTCCGCGTTGACCTCCTCGAGAGCGTCGTGCAGCCGCCGGGGGTGGAACGGCCGGCGGGCGCGGAAGACCACCGAGACCACCCCGCAGTCGGGGTGCGGCTCGTGCACGCCGAGGACGCGGCCCTCCAGGCCCCGGGCCAGGACACCCGGGGTCTCGGGGCGGTGCCGGTGGGTGCCGCGCAACTGGCGGGTCAGCGCGCCGGCGTCGACGAGGTCGCCGTCGACGCGGACCTGTGCCGCCCACGGCGCCATCCGCTCCAGCAACACCGACAGCCGGCTGGTGTCGTACGTCCCTTCGCGGGACTGTCCCCACAGGACGAGAGTGTCGGCGAACTCGATGTGCCGGACGATGACGTCGGCGAGCGCCCGGTGGTCGTTGTCGGCGGCCTGGATTCCGAGGGCCTTGAGGTCGTCGGTGCTGACCAGGCCGTCGAGCAGGTGCTCGGCGTCGACCACGGTCACGTAGGAGTCGACCCGGACCAGGTCGGTCAGCGGCACGCCGTCGACGAGACAGTGCGCGCAGACGGCGGCCACCGCCTCCGGCTCGACCACCTCGGGCAGCATCAGCACCAGGTCACGGCGCGGATGCGCGCGGGCCAGCCGGGCGAGGGTGGGCAGGACGTCCTCCCGCAGTGTGCAGGAGACGCAGCCGTGCGCGAGCGTGATCCGCTCGTCCTCGAGCACCCCCGAACCGTCGCGCACCATGCGGTGCACGCTGCCGGCGCCGAGGCCGGCGAGATCGTGCCGGACCAGCAGCAGCGCCGGGTCCGCGGCGAGCAGGGCACGGGCGACGGCGTACGTGGCGGACGGCCAGAAGCCACTGAGCACGGTCAGCGAGGGGCGGGCGTCCGCCGTCCGGGCGAGGGCGTCGGCCGGTGCCAGTGGAGACGTCGACATCACGGTCCTCTCGACTCAAATGAAAATGATTGTCATTATAGACACGCGGTCGACCCGTCGGTGATCGGCGCCCCGCGGGGTCGGCGGGTGTCGCTCCGGCTCGTCGGTGCCGGTGTGGGCCGCCGGCACCCCCGCGTGGCTGCCGCCCGAACGGCCGATGTAAAAATGAAAACGAGTTTCATTATGGTGAGCCGCAACATGAAGGAGCAACCGTGTCGCGACGCTGTGACATCACCGGGGCGAAGCCGGGCTTCGGCAACGCCGTGTCCCACTCCCACCGACGCACCCGTCGCCGGTGGAATCCCAACCTGCAGAACCACCGCTACTGGTTGCCGTCGCAGCGGCGGTGGGTGAGCCTCACCCTGACGGCCAGGGCGCTGAAGACCGTGGACCGCAAGGGCATCGAGAGGGTCGTGGCCGAGCTGCGCGCCCGGGGGGTGACGCTCTGATGGCCCGCCAGACCGACGTGCGGCCGATCGTCCGGCTGCGCAGCACCGCCGGCACCGGCTACACGTACGTGACCCGCAAGAACCGCCGCAACGACCCGGACCGCCTGGTCCTGCGCAAGTACGACCCGGTCGTGCGCCGGCACGTCGAGTTCCGTGAGGCGCGCTGATGGCCCGCAGGAGCCTGGGCGGCCGGCAGGCCCGCCGGGAGGACCTCGTCGCCCGGCGCGCCGAGCGCCGCGCCGAGCTGAAGCGGACCATCGCCCATCCGGACACCGAGCCGGCCGTGCGGGAGGAGGCGGTGCGTCGGCTGGCCCGGATGCCCCGGGACTCCAGCCCCGTACGACTGCGCAGCCGCGACGTCGTCGACGGCCGGCCCCGGGGCGTGCTCTCCCGGTTCGGCCTGTCCCGGGTGCGGTTCCGCGAGCTGGCGCTGCGCGGGGAGCTGCCGGGCATCCGCAAGGCGTCCTGGTGACGAGGCCGCCCGAACTGAGCTGAGCTGGGCGCTGAGTCTCCGGCGGGAACCTACGACGCGGCGGTGGGCTCGACGGTGAGCAGCGCGGCGAGCTGGCGCAGGAGGGCCGGGCGGGCCCGGTAGTAGACCCAGGTCCCACGCCGCTCGGCGTCCACCAGTCCCGCCTCGCGCAGCGTCTTCAGGTGGTGCGAGATCGTCGGCCCCGTGAGGTCGAAGGCGGGGGTGAGGTCGCAGACGCACGCCTCGCCGCCGTCCGCCGAGGCGATCATCGACATCAGCTGCAACCGCACCGGATCCCCGAGCGCCTTGAACGCGGGGGCGAGCGCCGCGGCCGTCCCGGCCGGCACGCGGCGCTGCGCCAGGGGAGGGCAGCAGGGCGCGTCGGCGGTCAGGTCCAGGCGGGGGAGCGGAGCCGCTTGCTTCGACATGCCTCTAGGTTGACATCCTTCTAATCAACGTGCAACCGTCTGCTTAGACGAACGTCAAGACAGGTTCCGTGGGAAGGGGATCGTCATGTTCCGCAGAGCTCGACGGTCGGTGGCAGGCCGGGCGGGAGTGCGTTCTGTGCCTCCTGTGCCGAGGTGTCCGCCGTCGCCCAGCGCGCGCGGCGTCGCTACGACCACGCCCTCGTCGGCGCGTACACCCGTCGCGTCCTCGCCTGGTAGCGTTCGATCGTCAATCGGCGATAAGCGATAGAAGGAGTGGCGGTGGACGAGGTGCTCGACCGGACGACGGCGCAGACCTATGCGTCCTGGTTCCGTGCCCTGGCCGACCCGACCCGGGTGCAGATCGTCGAATACCTCGCCCGGCGCGCCCGGCCGATGAGTGTGGGGGAGATCGTCGCCGCGATCGGCCTGGCGCAGTCCACCGTCTCCCAGCACCTGAAGATCCTGACCGAGGTGCGGTTCGTGCTCGTGGAGCCGGTCGGTACCGCCCGCCACTACCGCATCAACGACGCCTGCGTCGGTTGCTTCCCCTCCGCCGCCGACGTCGTCATGGGCCGCCCCGCCCCCTGTCCGAACGGGGCCTGCTGATGGCCGCCGCCACCGTCCGCCCGATGCGCCCGCGCGACGCCGAGCGGGTGCTGGCGATCTACCAGGCCGGTCTCGACGGCGGCGAGGCCAGCTTCGAGACGAGCGCGCCCACCTGGGCCGCCTTCGACGCGGCCAGGCTGCCCGACCACCGCTTCGTGGCCGTCGACGGCGGCGACAGGGTGGTCGGCTGGGTCGCCGTCTCGCCGACCTCGGCCCGCGCCGTCTACGCCGGAGTGGTGGAGCACTCCGTCTACGTCGACCCCGGCGCGCGGGGTCGTGGCGTGGCCCGGCTCCTGCTGGACGCGCTTGTCGCCTCGACCGAGGCGGCTGGCATCTGGACCATCCAGTCCGGTGTCTTTCCGGAGAACACCGCCAGCCTCAGCCTGCACCGTCGGGCCGGCTTCCGCGTCATCGGCGTTCGCGAACGGGTGGGCCGCCACCACGGCCGGTGGCGCGACGTCGTCCTCCTCGAGCGGCGCAGTCCGGTCGTCGCCTGACTTCTCCCGCCCCCGGAAGCCGGCCCCGTCCGGCCCTTTGATTCGACAGTTTCCTATCCAAGTGGAGTTGTCTGATGAGTACCCTGAACGACCTGCCCGTCGTGGTGATCGGCGCCGGACCGGTGGGCCTGGCCGCCGCCGCCCACCTGCACGAGCGTGGCATCGCCTGCACCGTCCTGGAGGCCGGCGACACCCCGGGCGCGGCGGTGCGGCAGTGGGGACACGTGCGGGTGTTCTCCCCGTGGCGCTACGACATCGACCCCGCCGCCCGCCGGCTCCTGGACGACGCCGGCTGGGTCGCCCCCGACCCGGAGGCCCTGCCCACCGGCGCGGAGCTGGTCAGCGACTACCTTCAGCCCCTCGCGGAGCTGCCGGCCCTCAAGCCGCACCTGCGCTACGGCGCCCGGGTCGAGGCGATCAGCCGCCTCGGCCTGGACCGGCTGCGCACCGCCGGCCGCGAGCACACGCCATTCCTGATCCGCCTCGCCGACGGCGCCGAACTCCTCGCCCGCGCGGTCATCGACGCCTCCGGCACCTGGTCCACCCCGAACGTCCTCGGCGCCTCCGGCCTGCCCGCCCGTGGCGAGGCCGACGCCGCCGCGTTCCTGGAGCACGCGCTGCCGGACGTCCTCGGCGCGGACCGGGCGCGGTTCGCCGGCCGGCACACCCTCGTCGTGGGCGCGGGGCACTCCGCCGCGAACACGCTGCTGTCGCTGGCGGAGCTGGCCGCCGCCGAACCCGGCACCACGGTCACCTGGGCGATCCGCTCGGCCAGCCCCGTCCGCACCTACGGCGGCGGGGACGCCGATGCCCTCCCGGCGCGCGGTGCCCTCGGCTCCCGGCTGCGCGAGCACGTCGACGCGGGCCGGATCCGGCTGCTCACCGGCTTCTCCGTGCACGCGCTCACCCCGACCGACGGCCGCGTCGCGGTCGTCGTCCGGCACGCCGACGGCGGCGAGGAGCCGATCACCGTCGACCGGATCGTCGCCGCGACCGGCTTCCGGCCCGACCACTCGATCGCCGCCGAGCTGCGACTGGACCTGGACCCGGTGATGGGCGCCACCCGGGCCCTGGCCCCGCTGATCGACCCGAACGAGCACTCCTGCGGCACCGTGCCCCCGCACGGGGTCGACGAGCTGTCCCACCCGGAGGCCGGCTACTACGCGGTCGGCATGAAGAGCTACGGCCGGGCGCCGACGTTCCTCATGGCCACCGGTTACGAGCAGGTCCGCTCCGTCGTCGCCGCCCTCGCCGGGGACTGGGCTGCCGCCCGCGACGTCCAGCTGGACCTGCCCGAGACCGGGGTGTGCAACAGCAACCCCGCCGAGTCCGTCGACGGCGACGGCTGCTGCGGTCCCGCTCCCGCCGCCGAGCCGGCCGGTCGCGGTCTCGCCACCGGCATCTCCGGGGGCCTGCTCTCCACCCCGCTGCGCCTGGTGACCCTCGATGCCGCCCCCACCAGCGGTCCGGCCGGCGGCTGCTGCGCCAGCTGATGCCGCCAGGACGGTGCCCGCCGACGCCACGGTCGCGGGCACCGCCTGACCTCGGCGGAGCGCGCCGCCCCCTCGAAGACCTCGCGCGGTGGTATCAAGGACCGACGTCTGCCGAGGAGGTGCAGTGCAGAGCTTCGCCCGTACGTTCGTCGGCAACCTCGCGCTCTTCACCCTGTTCGGGGTGGCGGGGCCGATCCTGCTGGTCTTCGGGGCCCTGGGCGTCGCCGATGCGAGCGGCGCCGACCGGGGAGTCCCGCTGGCCTTCCTGCTCGCCGGGCTGGGGTCCACCCTCGCGACCTCCGTCGCGGCCTTCCTCTTCACCCGGAAGCACTTCCGGGTCATCACCGAGCGCGACCGGGTGTCCACGGCGGCCCACTGGGACGACGACACCCTCGCCATGTGGACCCCCCACGCCCGTATTCCGATCCAGGCCGGCCGGTTGGCCGTGGCCGAGGTGCGCGAGGCGACGTTCGTGTCGTACGGCGAGGACTGGGAGGCGACCTACCAGGACTACGGGAGTGACCTCGACCCCGACGAGCCGAAGCCGCGCATCCGGCTCAGGCTGCGGGTCCACCCCGACGGCGGCGAGCCGTTCGAGTCGACGCACACGTGGCGCGTGCCGTCCCTCTGCCTGGCGGCCGTCACCGCGGGGCGACTCGTCGCCGTCGTCCATCCCGACGTTGCCGAGGAGTTCGGCATCGACTGGCCGCGCAGCGCCCTGCTGTCGGGCGTCAGGACGTGCAGGCTGCGCGGTCTCGACGGCCGGCACGTCGTGCTGACCGGGCGCCCGGATCTCCTGCTGGAGCTGTGGCGGATCACGGGGACGGGGGCTGCGGGCCGGATCGCCATGGACGGCGACACGATCGACCTGCGACGCGCCGACCCTGCCGTCGCGACGCGGCTCCAGGGCCTCGTCGAACGGGCCGCCGGCGGGTGGCCGACGCCCGAGCCGGTGCCGGACGGGCGGGCCAGGTGGGTGGTCGACCGGCTGCCTGCCGAGAAGGGCGCGTTCGGCGGCGTGGACCGCCGGTGGGCCCGCCACGGCGGGCACCTCGTCCGCGGCCGGTTCCTGGAGTTGCGGGGCACGACGACGTTCCAGTACGTCGGCCCGGTGCTGGAGACCGTCCTGCGCGTCTTCCCCGCCGACGGCGCCCGCCCGATCGACCTGGGCAGGAAACTGACCGTGCCGCTGACCTACCTCGCGCTGCTGCACCGCACGAGGCAACTCGTCGTGCGGGTCGGTCCCGACGGTCGGTCGTACGAGATCGACTGGGAGCGCACCGCCCTCGCTACCGGGGTGAGCCCGGCCCTCGTGATCGGACCCGACGGCCGGCGGTTCGACCTGACCGGCCGGTTCGACGCCCTACTGGCCATCATGCGGCTGCTCGTGGCGAACCGGGTGAGCGTCCCCGGCACCGTCCTGGACCTGCGCGACCGCCGACCCTCCGCCGTGGCGGCACAGGTCATGGAGGTGGTCCGCGCGGACCACGACCGGCACGCGCAGCGGGGCTTCCCGTAGGCCGTCGCCCGTCGCGCCGTTCCCGTCGCCCGCGCGTCCGCCCCGGAGGTCCCGCGACGGCCTCTCCGGGCGGCGGTGCGCCGCTCGGCAGCGGCAGGCGGCCCCGGTCAGGTTGGTGACCGTCTGCTTGCCGTGCGTGACCGGATGGCCGAGGGTCGAGCCGTACCCACATCCGCCGCACGTGCGCCCGAGGAGTCCCATGCAGCCGTTCGACCTGACCAGTGGCGACCAGATCCTCCACCAGCCCGCGCTGGCGAACAACGTCAGCGGGATGAACCTCTCCGTACGGACCGATCTCGGCACCCGCGTGGAGGCGTGGCGGGCGGGGCCCACCGTTACCGGTGACCAGAGGTTCTTCTGCCACGGCTACTCGCTGGGCACCTTCGGCAGGCACACGTACACGGTGTGGGGCGGCTTCCTGCCGCAGGTGCTGGCCGACGAGTACCAGACGCTCGGGCGGATCGACAACGCGCGGAACGTCGCGGCCAAGGACGTGCTGGTCTGGTGGCTGGGGGGCACGGACGCGTACCACTCCGCGGTGGTGGAGAAGCCGGCGTTCCTGCCCACCGGCGCCCTGGACCAAGCCCGCACGACGGTCAGCTCGAAGACCGGCACCGGCCCGCTGTGGATCGGTGTGCTGGCTGAGGACGTGAAGCAGCAGTACCGGGCCGCCGCGTACATCGAGGTGTACCGCCGCAACGCGTGACGCGGACCGCGGGGCGTACCGGCCCGATCGCCGCCAGGTCGCTGACCCCTGAACCTCAACGGCACCGCCTTCCAGGGGCTGTACCAGGGCGGCGCCGCCCTCGTGCGGGGCGCCGACTACACCGTGTCGGGCGACCAGCTCACGCTCACCGCGAGTGCCCTGACCCGGCTGGTCGGCAACCGGGCGTACGGCGTGAACGCCACCCTGCACGCCCGCTTCTCGGCCGGGGTGCCGTGGCGGATCGACGTGGTCACGTACGACCCGCCGGTGCTGTCGAACGCGACCGGGAACACTACCTCGTTCGCCGTTCCGACCCAGTTCCGTGGTGATCAGCTCGCCACGATGGAGGCGAGGTACGCCGACGGCAGCAACGCCGGCCCGCACGACTGGACGTCGTTCAAGGAGTTCGACGTGGCCTTCGCCCCCGACTACACGGGCAACCGCATCACGTTGACCGACACCTTCTTCGGGGCGGTCGACGACGGCACCCGGGTGACCCTCACCTTCCACTTCTGGAGCGGTACGACCGTCACCTACCACATCACCAGGTCGGGCGGCAGCGTCACCGGCGTCACCGCCAGCGCCACCCGGATGGGCTGACCCCGTACCGGTGTCCTGCGGCCGGGACGGGTCGTGGCCGTCAGCCGGTCACGGCCCGTTCGGCGTAGCCGATCCGCCGCGCTGCGATCAGCGCGCGCAGCTGTCGAGCCTGTGGCCAGGAGCAGTACGCCGCCGACCGCGACGCGCACACCGGCCACCGCAGTGACAGCGCCCACCCGCCCGCCGCCGGCTGACCTGGTCGGACGCCGGGTCAGCCGGCCGCTGCGGCGCGAGGCGGGGCAGGTCAGACGGCCCCGACGGCCACCGGCTCGGGAGCGGGGGCCGGGGCGGGAACGGACGCCGGGACGGCGACGGGAGCCGGCGCGGCCTCGGGCAGGTACCTGCCGAGCTTGCGGATCCGCCTGGCGTTGTTCTCCATGACGTCGATCGACGGCAGGTCGGCGTCGACCCGCACGACCGTCGGGTTCGCGGCGGCGGTGTGGATGTTGTTCAACAGCGTGTGGAACGACCGCGGGAACAGCGAACTCACGAACTTCGACTGCTGCCGGCCGCGCCGGATGCTGGCCACCGGCTTCGACCAGTCGATCTGGCCGGGCCGGAACCGGTGCTGGCGGATGAGCTCACGGCGGAACGTCTTCCACGGCACCAGCTTCAGCTTGAACCGCTCGGCGATCTCCTCGGTGGTCACGGGAGTCACCGGGTAGCTGATCACCCGAGGCGCGTCCGACAGCGCGTTGGCCACCACGGACCGGGCCAGCACGTCACCCGCCACGACCGGACTGGTGACCTCCGAGTCCCAGACCATGCCGAGCTGGAGGACGTGCGAGATCATGTTCCAGAACGAGTACTCCATCCCGGGGTCCTTGAACCCGGTGCTCGGCCCGCCCAGCGCGAACGGCGCCTGGTAGATGTGGATCGGCACGCCGTCGCGGTTCGCCCGCAGGCTGATGTGCTTGACGACCCACTTCATCCGGCTGTAGCCGGTGTAGAAGAAGCTGTTGCGGTAGAAGTCGCGCCACTGCTGGTAGACCTCGCTGCCGACCGAGCCGATGACGTGCAGCGTCTTGAACCGCTTCTGCAGGCAGAACTCGGCGAGCCGGAGCGTCGGCAGCACCTTCTCCTGGCGGTACCGGGCGTAGGGGTAGTCGTGGGTCGTCGCCCCCGCGGCGTCGATGACCACGTCGACCTCGGTGAGCAGCTGGTCGTAGGCGGCGGGGGAGAGCCCCATCGCCGGCTCCAGGTAGCTGCCCTCCAGGACCGACAGCTTCCCGGTGTCGGGCAGCTCCATCTTGTACTTGCGCAGCTGCCGGGCGATGCGGTCCTCCCCGGACTTGTCGCCCTTGCGGCGCACCAGGGCGTAGACCGTCGCGACCCGGGCGTCGCCGAGGAGCTCACGCAGCATGTGCATGCCGACGTAGCCGTTCGCGCCCAGCAGGAGCACGTTCCTCGGCTCGTCGTCGCCGCGTCGCGGCAGTCTCTTCGCGACCGCTCGCGGATCCTCCGAGTAGCCGAGCGAGATCCGGTTGGGGTTGCCCATCGAGAGCGCGACGCGGTCACTGTGGTGGCGCAGGAAAATGTGCATGGGTCCGCCTTTGCATGGTGAGTGAGGGTCGTGGAGCCAGAACGGCACCGGGCGGGCGGCTAGGCCACGCGCCGGTCCAGGTGCTGCCAGAACCGTTCACGCAGCTCCCGGCGGAGAAGCTTTCCGCTGGGGTTGCGGGGCAGCTGGTCGACGAACTCGAAGCTCGCCGGGATCTTGAAGTCGGCGATCCGTCCCCGCAGGAACGGGGTGAGTTCGCGGGCGGTCGTCGGCTGGTCGGGGTGGGTCACCACGAAGCAGTGCACGACCTCGCCCCAGTGCTCGTGCGGCACGGCGACGGCGGCGGCCTCGACCACGCCCGGGTACGCGCACACCGCGTTCTCGATCTCCGCCGGATAGACGTTCTCGCCGGCCACGATGATCGTGTCCTTGATCCGGTCGCGTACGAACAGGAAGCCCTCGTCGTCCAGGTAGCCGGCGTCGCCGGTGTGCAGCCAGCCGTCGACCAGGGTCGCGGCGGTGGCGTCGGGCAGGCCCCGGTACTCGATCATCCGAGCGGGGGTCCGCAGGCAGATCTCGCCGACCTCGAACGGTGGCAGGACGCGGCCCGTACCGTCGATGATCTTCACGCCGAAGCCCGGGTACGGCCGGCCGGCCGCCTGCATGCGCGGCCCCCCGACGACGTGCTCCGACGGCGGCAGGCAGACCGCGGTGTTGCCGCTCTCGGACAGGCCGTAGATCTGCGCGAACTCGCAGCCGAACATCTCGATGCTGCGGCCCAGCAGCGCCTCGGAGATCGGCGACCCGCCGTAGACGATCTTGCGCAGCGAGACGAAGTCCTCCCGCTTCGGTCGGGGCGGGGCGAGCATCATCTGCAGCTGGGCCGGCACGACGCACGCCGTGGTGACGCCGTGCCGCCGGATGAGGCGGACCGCCTCGTGCCCGGCGAACACCCGGACCGAGACGTTGGTGACGCCGGCGCTGAACCCCTGGATCGACCACCAGAGCCCACCGATGTGGAACCCGGGGATGCCGATCAGGCTCACGTCGTCCGGCCGCCAGTCGATCCAGTCCAGGCCCTCGGAGGCGAGCGCGTCCCGCACCGCGAAGAAGCTGCGGTGCGCCAGCACGACACCCTTGGGGTTGCCCGTCGTGCCGCTGGTGTAGACCTGCGCCAGGGGCTGCTCCTCGCTCCAGGACGGGTCGAGGTCGCCGTCCTCGTCGGCCTGCCAGCCGGTGAAGCCGGCCAGCGACACGACCTCGCGCAGCTCGGGCAGGTCCGGTCGCAGCGTGTCGACGGTGTCCAGGAGGTCCTCGTCGCAGAAGAGGACCGTGCTGCCGGAGTCGCGCATGATGTGACGGATCTCGCCGGCGCGCAGCCGCCAGTTGATGGGGACCAGCACGGTGCCGGTCTTGGCGCAGGCGAACAGGATGTCGTAGTAGTGCTCGGACTCCTTGCCCAGGTAGGCGACGCGGTGCCCCGCCGTGACCCCGGCGCGCCGCAGGGCGTGCGCCGTCCGGTTGCTCGACCGGTGCAGCTGCGCGTAGCTGACGGAACGGTCCTCGCAGTGCACCGCCGGATGGTCGGGCCGCTGCCCGGCGTGGAAGGCGATGACGTCGTGCACCGTGCGCAGCTGCGGGTGGTACGCCGTCATCGGCCCGTTCCCTCCGGGACCGCCAGCGTCTCCTCGAGGAACCGCACGATCGCCGGGCCGGACGCGAGGGCCGGCAGCAGGTTCGGGTCGATCTCGATGCCGAACGCGTTCTCGAGCGCCATCATGAGCTGGATCTGGCGCAGCGAGGTCCAGCCCGGCACGGTGTCCGGATCGAGCTGCTCGGGCAGCTCGTCCGGTGCGACACCGAACACCGAGGCGACCACCTCGCGGACGCGGGTCTCCAACATTGCTACTCCTTGGGTGTCGCGCCGAGGCCCTGCCCCGGGGTGAAGAAACGTCGCGTGATCCGGGAGATCGTGCGGAAGTCGTCCGTGCTCACCTCGTCGAGGGAGATCTCCGTGCCCAGCTCCGCCTCGATCAGGTAGAGCAGCTCGACGAAGTGCATCGAGTTCAGGACGCCGGTGTCGACGAGGTCGTCGTCGACACCGACGGAGTCGATGTCCGGACACCTGGCGCGCAGGAACGCGGTGAGGAACTCGGGAACCGTCTCGGTCGTACTCATGACCCCTCCTGGGGGCGCGTCGGTGCGGGGAGGATCTTCGTGGTGACCCGGGCCGCCGCCGGTTCGCCGGCGCACCGGTGCTCGGCCACGGCCCGGCCGGTGGACAGGCCGGTCGGGATGAGCCGGTTGGTGCGCAGCGCGACGGCCGGATCCCGCAGCAGTGGGTTGGTGCCAGGCACGGTGGCGGAGAACAGCGCGAAGACCGGGTCGATGACCTTGGTCGCCCCGTCGGCGTCCTCGACCTCAACCCAGGCGTGGACCAGGTCGAGCATGCCGACCACCCAGCCGATCCGGGTGACCGCCGGGATGCCGGCCCGGACGCAGAGCTGCGCCAGGTACCGGCTCGCCGAGTCGCAGCTCGCGACGCCGTGCGTGGTCACCAGGTCGACGTCGTTCTGCAGGGCCTCGGGCAGCTTGACCCAG
The DNA here is from genome assembly GCF_040640035.1 of Micromonospora sp. NPDC023633. NCBI lineage: Bacteria > Bacillati > Actinomycetota > Actinomycetes > Micromonosporales > Micromonosporaceae > Micromonospora > Micromonospora sp. NPDC023633. The sequence continues at coordinate 34,191 of NZ_JBFABB010000032.1, forward strand.
CGCAGCTCCATGGCGGCGAACTCGGCGGCGATCGCGCGCAGCTCCGGGGAGCGCAGCTCGGCCCGCTCGCCGCGGGTGTGGACGGTGGCGGTGACGGCGAGCTGCGACGCCGTACGGGTGACGGTGTCGCCGCTCGGCCAGTCGGCGTCCCCGGCGGGGTCGACCGTCAGGTCGTGCACCGCACCGCCGAGGCGTTCGGGGCGCGGCAGGGCCAGCGTGCTGGTCGGCTCCGGGCCGCACGCCTCGGCGGCGCAGGCGATCCGCGTCGCGAACCGGGAGGCGCGGGGCGCGAGCAGCTCCTCGGTCGACGAGCGCATCCACCGCAGCGAGTAGGCGAACGCCTGCTCCGGCACCGTCGTGCCGGTGCCGGAGTACAGCGCCAGGTTGAACAGGTCGCGCGAGTCGAACCGCTCCTGGCCCGGGTCGCCGCTGGCCCGCAGCCCGCGGTCGAGCAGCGTGGACAGCGTGTGGTCGTCGCAGCCGAGGACCTGCCTCGCCGAGGCGCGGTCGACGTCGTCGAGCCGGTGCTCCGGCGGGACCGCGAAGAGCGTGTCCAGCCCGCGGCACAGTGCGGCCGCCGTCATGACCGCGCCGGGTTGTCGCGCCACATCGTCTTGATGACGCTTCCGGTGCTCAGCACGTACTCGTCCACCGAGGTCCAGCCGAGCATCTCGTTGATCTGCACCTGCTCCGGGCCGGCCGAGGTCTCCAGGTAGCCCGGCAGGCCGAGGGCCTCGGCCCGTGCCTGGCCGGCGCGCATGAGGACGTAGCCGACGCCGACCGAGTCGACCCGCCGGCCGAGCACCGCGAACCACACGTGCGGGCGGCTGGGGCGCATCCGGTCCAGCGCGTTGGAGATCCGGACGGCGTGCACCACGGCCCGCGGCCCCGCGAGCAGGCACGCCACCGAGCGCAACGCCCAGCCCCACCACGGCGTGGTGCGCTCGTCGCCGTAGAGGACGAGGATCCCGTCGAGCCGGTCGGCACGGTACGCGGCGAGGGTGATGCCCGAGCTCATCAGCTGGGCGATCACCAGCTCCGCCAGGTAGAGGGCGGTCAGCGCCGACTTCCGCTGCCACCGGGGGAGCGAGCCGGCGGCGGCCCAGATGGCGCCGTTCTCGTACGCCTGGGCAAGCAGCCGGGCGCCCGCCCACAGCTGCCGCCACCGGAGGTCCCGAACCTCGAGTCTGGGCTCCGGTCGCGCGATCGTCTGACTGTTCACATTGCACCCCACGTCCGGACGGCAGCCCGCTGACCTGGTGAATTTAATGGTCTTGGGTAATCCGCCAGTAACAACGAGGCCCCTCCGACGGTTTCCGCGCGCGCGGTGGTTTCCGGCGGGCCCGACGGCACCGCCACCGCGACCGGTCCCCCCGCCCAGGCCGCTCCCTTCCCCGGGTCCGGTCCGGATGGGAGACTGAGCCGTGTCGCGTGACGACGTCGAGAGCCTGTCGGAGCACCACCGTGCCGAGTCGGTGCCGGCGTGATCGGCGGCCACTGGGAGGTCGTCGTGGTCGGCGGCCGGATCGCCGGGGCGTCCACCGCCTGGGCCCTCGCGCCGTACGCGGAGCGGATCCTCGTCCTGGACGCCTCCCGGCCCACCGCGTTCTGGCCGCAGCAGTCCACCTGGGACCGGTCCGGCAACCTCGCCTGGGCCGACATCGGCCTGCTGGAGACGGTCCTGGCCTGCGGCGCCCCGCGCACCTACGGCGACACCCAGCGCATCGGCGAGGACGTGGTGGAGCGGGTCTACCCGCGCGAGGACGCGTACTCGTACCGGATGAGCGTGCCCCGGGAGGTGCTGGACCCGGCGCTGCTGGCGGCGGCGCGCAGCCGGGGCAACGTCACCGTGCTGCGCCCGGCCCGGGTGCGGGACCTCACGATCGACGCGGGCCGGGTGCGCGGGGCGACCGTGCGGCACGGTGGCGTCGACAGCGAGGTCAGCTGTGACCTGCTGGTGCTGGCCGACGGCCGGCTGTCGCGCAACGCCGAACGCGTGGGGGCGGGCGCCTACCGGGTCGTCGAGTCACCGTGGTTCGCGCTGCTGGCGTACTACGAGAACCTCCCGCTGCCCACCGACCGCTCGTACTTCTCGTTGCAGGACCGCAGCGTCCTCATCTCGACGCCCTGCGGCGACAAGCAGTGGTGCGTGGCGCTGGACCTGCACCAGAGCCTGATTGACGAGACCGGCCGGCATCCGGCGCGCTCGTTTGAGCGGATGGTGCGCGACGATCCGCACCTCGGCCCGGCCGTCGCCGTGGGACGCCGGAGCACCTCGATCGGCGGCGCCGGCCGGATGCGCATGCTGCGCCGGCCGATGAGCGGGCCGGGCTGGTGCCTGGTCGGCGACGCCGGTTACCACCTGGACCCGGTCACCGCCCAGGGCACCCGGGCCGCCGTGGTCACGGCCCGGATCCTCCGGGACCGGATCGCGGGCGCCGGAGGCGTCGCGGGCGCGGACCTGACCGGCCTGACCGACGAACGCGACGCCGCCCTCGACGCGGACTGGGCCTACACCGAGCAGATCGTGCGCGGCTGACCGCTGACCGCTGACCGCTGACCGCTGACCGCTGACCGTCGCCCGGCGCTCGCCACCGGCCACCCGAGCCCGGCCGGCGACCCGACGTGGCCCGCTACCCCGCCGGCCGGCTGCCGTTGATGGTCACCCGCTGGCCGTAGCGGGAGTGCGGGTAGTAGTCCCACACGGCGTGGTGCTGGGTGCAGCGGTTGTCCCAGAACACCAGCGTGTTCGGCGTCCAACGGACCCGGCAGCTCAGGATCGGCTGCTGGGCGACCCAGCCGAAGAGCATGTCCAGCAGCGCCCGGCTCTCCTGCCGGGAGAGCTGCACGATGTGCGAGGTGAAGCCGGCGTTGACGAAGAGCAGCTTGCGACCGGTCTCCGGGTGGCGTACGACGACCGGGTGTTCGCTCTTCGGCACTACGTACTCCGGCGGCGGGGTGTGGCCCTGCCACGGGATCAGGCCGTCGTGGACCGCGGTCAGGCCGTCGAGGAAGGCGCGCATCGGCGGGGAGAGCATCTCGTACGCCAGGTGCATGTTCGCCCAGAGCGTGTCGCCACCGACGCCGATCTCCGGCGTCCTGGTGACGTAGAGCATCGAGCCCAGCGACGGCTCGGCCTCGGCGGTGCCGTCGGTGTGCCAGTCCTCGCCGGCCACGAACCGCGAGTCCCGCCCGGCGCTGATCTCGAGGATGGCGGGGTCGCCACCGTCGAGGTCGGCGAGGGGCTGCCGGCGCAGCTCGCCGAAGTGGCCGGCGAAGCGCTTGTGGTCCTCGGCGGAGAGCACCTGGTCGCGGAAGACCAGCACGTGGTGGGCGAGGAAGGCGCGCCTGACCTCGGCCAGCTGCTCGTCCGACAGCTCGGTGGCGAGGTCGATGCCGGAGACCTCCGCGCCGATGACCGGAGAGATCGGTCGGACGGTGATGGTCTCGTAGCGCTCCGGCGGGCGGGTCGTCGCCCGCTCGACGGCGGCAAGGACGTGCTCTTCCATTCGTTCCCTCCTGGATTCGGTGTCACAGTCCCCGGGCCAGCAGGTCGGCCACGATCAGCCGGCCGAAGGCGAGGTTGCCGTGGATCGGGTCGTCCGGCTCGCAGAACGCGGCCCGCTGCCGGCCCGCGCCGTCGGTGACCCGGGCCCGCAGATCCACGATCTCCACGCCGAGCGCGCCGAGCGCGCGGCGGATCGTCTCCTGGGCCGCCATGAAGACCAGCGGGTCGGACATCCCCGGCACCCGCTGCGGCGGCAGCACCGCGAGGACGCGCAGCCCCAGGTCGAGGGCGTGGCGGTAGAAGGCCAGCGCGTCGCGGGCCATGGCGCGCACGATGTCGTCGAAGAGCCCGCCGGAGAGGAAGCCCGCCGGGAAGGCGCCGTCGCCCGCCCGGTAGATCCGCCAGTTCTCGGTGGTGGCGAAGAAGTGGGCGCTCAGGCCGAACGTCGAGACCAGCGGGACGGCGAGCTGCCCGATGTCGGCCACGCCCAGCTCGGCCAGGAAGCCGCGGTGGCGTTCCTGCACGGCGGCGTCCCGGAACACCAGGCCGTCGTCGCGTACGTCGAAGAAGCCGACGTTGAAGTCGCGCCCCGAGCCGATCGGGCCACCGACGAAGGGCAACCCGGCGGCGGCCGCCGCGCGGGCGATCGGCCCGGCGTGCGAGTCGCCCAGCAGCAGGAACCTAGTGCTGTGTCCACTAACGTTCACCGGGTGTCCGGTGGGTTGTTGTGGATCCTCGCCGTGTGGGCGAGCGACTCCCCACCACTGATTGGTGGGGCGGGCCACAGCGGGCCAAACTGACCCTCGCGCTGCCCAAGTGGGCGGCGGGGGTCACGTCGGGATCGGCCAGCACCGGGGAGGTGCCGGCCGGCTCGACGGTGCGTGACCATCCCAGGCAGCACAGGCAGAGCTGTGGGGATGGTGGGTCCGCCGCCCGGGGTGCGGGCGGCGATGCTGGCCGCCGCGACGAGGTCGCGGTGGCCTGAGAACTGGCAGTGTGGGCAGGTCAGGGTCCGCCCTCGCGGCTTCGGCACACGCTGTCGGCAGGTGGGGCAGGTGGAGGATGTGCCGCGTTCGTTGACGAGTCGGAGGGTGATGCCGGCGAGGGTGGCCTTGTCGGTCAGGATCTGCAGGAGTCGGCCGATCTGCCACTGTCGTAGCCGCAGGTTGTGCCGCCGCCCCGCCGGTATCTGAAGGACGCCGCGGGGGTCGCCGACGTGCAGCACCCCGATCCGCTGACCGACCGCCCACGACACCACCGTGCCGGCGGCTTCGTGTTGGGCTTGGCGCACCCGACGTCGATGACGGGCCTCTACCCGGCGGGCCCGAATTCGGTACTGGCGCCACCGTCGTGATCCCCGCTGGCCGGGTTTCGGTGCCCGTCGGGCGACGGCGCGTTGGCGGGCTTTGGTGTCGACCAGGTGCATGCGATGCTCGGCACGGATCGCCCGCCCCGACACCAACAACGCCTCCCCGCCAGGGCCGGCGACTGCGTACGGGTGGATGATGCCCAGGTCCACGCCCGCCACCCTGGCCGGGTCCGGACCCTCACCCGCCGGGTACACGGTGATCGGGATCTCGGCGGTGACGTCGAGGAACAACCGGCCGCCCTCGCACAGTAGGGTGACCGAGCGGACCTGCTTGGCCGGATACGGGATCTCCCGCGCCAAGCGCACCCACACTGGCGCCGTGCCCTTCGCGGTGGGGATGCGCACGCGGTGGCCGTCGCGGGTGAACGTGCCGTGGTACCAGCGCACCGGCACTAACCCCCGCCGCCGCCTGGGAAACCTTGCCGACAGGTCGCCGGCCTTGCGGCGTTTCGCCGCCGCGAACCACGCATCCGAGAACCGGCGTAGCACCGACCGCGCCCCGGTCGAGTCCAGTTCGGCGAACGTGCCCGGGCCGGAGGCCGACAACTCGCGACACAACTTCTGATAGCCCGCCAGCGGCGGGTGTCGGCGGCGACGTCGCCACGCGTTGACCTCTAGTACGCACGCCCACACATCGCCGGCTGAGCGCAGCAGACCGAAACACCGCCGCCGCTGGCCCGGGGTCACCCGCAAAGCGACACGAGTGGTGCGGTGCACCACCGCTGGCGCTCTCGGATCTCGACGACGAGGCACAAACCGAAGCCAACACGACCGGTACGACAATCTTCACCTCCGAGGACCCGGCAAACGTTGGTGGGCACAGCACTAGCCGGCACGGTAGTGGTCGAGGACGGCGTCGTCACAGTAGAGGTCACTTCCGTCGGCGTCGGCGCGGCGGTCCGACGCCGTCGCGGTCCGATCCCTCGGCCGGGTCCCGTTCCGGTCGCGTTCGAGGGCGTCGAAGAAGTGGCGCATGACGAAGGCGACCCCCGCCGGTGTCACGGCGCGCAGGTTCGGCGCGAAGAAGACCCCCCGGAACGGGAAACCGGTGATCAGCTCGTACGAGGGGAAGTAGTCGACGTGGTCGTGCTCCTGGGCCAGCTGGCCCGCCGCGGCCCGCAGCACCGACTTCGAGTACGTGGTGGCGGTCAGCGCGTGCGCCCCGGTCGCCGTCGCGGTGAGCGGCACCGGCGACACGGTCAGCAGGACGGTCAGCCGGGGGTTGGCGGCGCGCAGCAGCGCGACGGCGGCGGAGAGGTCCCGGTGCACCTCGGCCACGGTGAAGTTGTGGAAGGCGTGCCGCCCGGCGTCGAAGGTGCCCCGGACGGTGCCCGGGCAGACCGGGTGGACGGTGCCGGTGACCACGTCCCGCCAGGCCTCGGTCAGACCGAGGGTGAAGATGAGGCAACCCGCCTCGGCGACCGCCCCCCGGATCGCTGCCAGGGTGGACCGGCGGGCGGCCAGGGTCGCCTCGGCCGAGGCGTACCCGTCGGGTTCGACAGACGGGCGGTACGGGTCGAAGAACCGGTCGCCGTCGCGCCAGACCTCGTCGGGCCCGGTGTCGCCCGCCAGCGCCCAGGTCAGCCACTGTCGCAGGGTGGCGGCCGTGTAGATGGTGCCGGTGCGGAAGGAGAACGCGCCGTAGTGGCGGGCCCGGCGCTCGGCCTCGGTCAGCCCCGGCGGGGGCAACTCGGCCTCCCGCCAGTTCATCCCCTCGTCGAGCAGGGCGGGACCGAGGTGGCGGGCGAAGCAGGAGCCGGCGGTGAGGACCGGATCGTCCGGGGCGAGGGCGAACTTCGGCGTCCACACCTCACCGATGTCCAGCATCTCCGGCTCGGCGACCGCGGTGCGCCAGAACGACCGCGACGGCAGCGACTGGTACGGGTTCATCGTGCCGCCTCCGGGCCGGTGGCCGGCTCCGCCTCGTCGATGGCCTCGGCCACCGCCCGGACGTGCGGCGCCCCGACGATGCCGTAGTGGGTGGTGTCGACGAGGTGCCAGGCGAGCCCGGCCAGGTGCGTCCGCCACTGCCGGGCCTGCTCCGGCGGCGCGGCGTGTGCCGGCAGCCCGGCCGTTGGCCGGCCCGCGAGCCAGAGCCGGCCGGGTGTCCCGGCCAGCCGGGGCAGGGTGTGCCGCGCCATGCTCGCCAGGTTCGCCCGGCAGCGGCGCGCCAGCGCGTCCGCGTACGCCGTCGCCGCGGTGTCCGCGCCGGTCGCCGCCCCCAGCTCGTGGGCGAAGAGCGCGGCGAGCCGTTCCTCGTCGTACTCCTCGAAGGCCGGCGCGGCGTCCGGCGGTGGCGGGTCGAGCAGGTGGAGCTCGTCCGCCGGCTGGCCGGCCGCCTCGGCCTCCGCCGCCATCCCGACCGCCACCCAGGCGCCGAACGACCACCCGGCGAGCCGCCAGCGCCACTTGTCGGGCGGAAAGCGGTCCCGCAGCGCGGCGTGGTAGCGCGCGGCCCGCTCCGCGAGCGACCAGGCCGGCTGCTCGGGGCGGGCCAGCGCGGGATCGGCGATGACGCAGACCGTGAGCTCCGGGCCGAGCGCCGACACCAGTGGCCGGTACGCCTGCACGTCGCCGCCGACCGGATGGACCAGGCAGAGCACCGAACGCCCCCGTCCGGCCTGCCAGACCTCCACCGCGACGGGGGACCCGGCGGGCTCGGCGGCGCGGCCCGGCTCGCCGAGGAGCCGCAGCACCTCGGTCAGGCTCACCCGGTGGCTCAGCTGGGACAGGCTGAGGCTGACCCCGAAGTGCTCCTTGGCCCGGTCGATCAGGTCCAGCAGCAGCAGCGAGTCGGCGCCCAGGTCGTAGAGGGACGCGGCCGGGTCGAGCCGGTCGGTGCCCAGCCAGTCGCAGAGCCACTCGCCGACCTGCTCGGCGGCCGGCCGGGGCAGCACGGCGGGCGGTGCGACCTGCGGGCCGGCCGGTGGCGCGTAGAACTCCCGTGCCCGGTCCAGCGCGGTGGTGCAGACGAGCAGGTGCGGCAGCCGCAGCCGCAGGGCCTGCGCGAAGAGCCGGCGCCCCTCGTCCACGGAGAGGCCGACCGCCAGGTGCGCCCGGTGCCGGGCGTCGGTGGGCAGGGCGTCCCGGGCCAGGCCCACCTCGTTCCAGACGTCCCAGTCGACGCAGATCCGCAGCGTGGCGTCGGTCCCGTCCGCCCGGTGCCGGGCGAAGCCGTCGAGCAGCCCGTTGGTGGCGGCGTAGTCGAGCTGGCCGATTCCGCCGAGCTGCGCCGACATCGACGAGCAGTAGACGACGAACGCCGGCCGGTGGCGCGCGACCAGCCGCTCCACGAGCAGCGCGCCGCGGGTCCTGCCGGCCGTGGCCCGCCGCATCGCGGCCGCGTCCCGTCGGCCGATCAGCCCGCCGGCCGCGACCCCCGCGGCGTGGACCACCCCGTCGACCCGCCCGGTCCGGGCGTCGAGCCGGGCCACCAGTTCGTCGGGATCGGCCTCGGCCAGGTCCACCTCGACCACATCGACGCGATCGGCCCACGGCGTCAGCCCGGCCGGCAGCGGCCCGCGTCGCGCCAGCAGGATCACCCGGCAGTCGCCCTGCTCCAGCAGCCAGGCGGCGATGCTCCGCCCGATGCCGCCGGTGCCGCCCAGCACCACGTACACGGCCGGTCCGGGCGGTAGCGGACGTGCTGTCGGCGCGGCCGGCGGCCGGACCGGCAGCAGCGCCTGCTCCCACCAGTAGCCCTCGCGCAGCGCGAGTCGCCGGGGCGGTGTCTCCTCCGTCAGCAGCGCCGCGAGCGCCGGCGCCCAGTCGACCGGATCGGGGCCCGGCAGGTCCACCCAGTGGCTCTCGACGTCGCCCTCCTGGGGTGCCACCTCGCACACCCCGGCGAGCAGGCCCAGCTCCGGCCGGCGTACGGCCCCGTCCACGGGTTGCGCCCGGTGCGACAGCCACCAGGCCCGCAACCGGGGCCGGCCCGGCAGCCCGGCGACGGCCGCCAGCAGCGCCGCCGGGGTGTCGACGCAGGCCCGGTACGAGTGGGCCAGCGTGTCGGCGTCGACCGGTCCGTCGACGGCCAGCGGCAGCGCGTGCAGCCAGTCGAGCCAGCCCTGCCCGGCGGCGGTGGCGTCGGTCAGCGCGGCGAGCAGCCGGCCCAGCGAGTCGGGGTCGGCCGGGTCCACCTGGTAGCTGTCCGGCCCGAGCCGGGCGAAGCCGTCCGCGACGGTGACGACCACCACCCGGGCGTGGGACGCCATGAGGGCGCGCAGCGCGGCCGGCGACGGTGGTTCCGTGGCCATGATCACGAGCGTCCCCGGACGGCGGGCGCCGGGCTCGGCCCCCGCGTGCCGCCAGCGCACCCAGTGCGGCTGGTGCAACCACTCGGCCTCGGGCAGCCGCGCCGGCCACCGCTGGTCGACCGGCGTGCCCCCGACCGGCGACGCCGCCTCGGCGGCCAGCGTGGAGCCGGCGGGCAGCGTGGCCCCGGCGGGGGACGCCGCCCCGGTGGGCAGCGTGGAGCCGGCGGGGGCTGTCGTCCCGGCGGGCAGTGTCGACCCGGCCGGGGAGGTCGCCTCGACCGGCGGGGTTGCACGGGCGAACTCGTGGTCGACGAGCACGAAGGCCGGCGGGGGGAAGTCCCAGGGCGGCTGCGCCGGCCCGGCCGGCCACCGGATCGGCCGTCCGGCCAGCCAGGCGGCGACGAGCGTGGCCGCCGGCGGCGTACCGGCCGGGCCGCCGACCTCGACGGGCGCCGCCTCGACCGGGGTGACCTCGACGGCGGTCGCGGTGCGCAGCCAGGCCACGGCGGCGGCCACGTCGGCGCAGCCGGCCGCCGCCCGCCAGCGACCCGGCGACCGGCCGGCCTGCAGGTGGCGCAGCACCCGGTGGTAGGCCTCGGGCCGGGCCGCCAGGTAGTCGGCGATGCGCTCGGCGTCGGCGCGCAGGCCGGCCGCGCTGCCGCTGGCGAGCACCAGCACCGGTACGCCGGGGCCCGGCGGCGGCGCCGAGCCGGTGCCGGCCGGTTCGGCCGCCTCGCAGACCAGGTGGGCGTTGGTGCCGCCGATACCGAAGCTGCTGACCGCCGCCACGCGTGGCCGGTCGAGCGGCCAGGGCCCGGCCTTCGTGGGGACGTAGAACGGGGCCGGGTCGGGGCCCAGCCGTGGATTGAGGCGACGGAAGTCGACGTTCGGCGGAATCAGCCCGTGGTGCACGGCCAGCACGGCGCGGACCAGGCCGACCACCCCCGCCGCCGCGCCGAGGTGACCGATCTGGCTCTTCACCGAGGCCAGCGCGGTGCGACCGGACCCGGCCAGGTCGAACGCCTGGCGCAGCGCCGCCACCTCCACCGGATCGCCCAGCTCCGTCCCGGTGCCGTGCGCCTCCACGTAGCCCAGGTCGCTGCCGGCCCGTCCACTGCGACGCAGCGCGGCACGGATCACCTCACGCTGGCCGGCGACCGACGGCGCGGCGAAGCCGAGCTTCTCCGCCCCGTCGTTGTTGACGGCCGATCCGGTGATCACCGCGTAGACGGTGTCGCCGTCGCGCCGCGCCAGCCGCAGGGGCTTGAGCACGACCACCCCCACCCCGCTGGCGCCGACGGTGCCGCCGGCGTCGTCGCTGAACGGCCGGCAGTGCCCGTCCGGGGAGAAGATGTGCTGCGGCTGGTAGCGGTAGCCCGCGGTCAGGAGCGGGTCCACCAGCACGCCGCCGACGAGCATCACGTCGCTGTCGCCCTGACGCAGCAGCCCGGCCGCGACGTGGACCGCCACCAGCGAACTCGCGCAGGCCGCCTGCACGGTGAAGGCCGGCCCGGTCAGGCGCAGGTGGTAGGCGACCTTCGTGGCGAGGAAGTCCTTCTCGTGGTGCAGCGCCAACTGGAAGGAGTCCGGCAGCCGCGCCGGATCGGCCTCGCGCAGCATCGTCTGGAAGTAGGTGTTCTCGCCGCAGCTGGCGAGCAGGCCGACCCGCTGTCCGGCCGGATCGGCGATGCCGGCGTGCGCCAACGCCTGGACGCAGCTCATCAGCAGGTGCCGCTGCTGCGGATCCATCAGCCGCGCCTCCTGTCGGCTGATGCCGAAGTGCCCCGGGTCGAAGCCGAGCAGCCCGGCCAGCTGGCTACGGGCGCCGACCAGGCCGTCGGCGGCGTCGAAGTGCTCGATGCCCCGGTCGCCGGCCTCCACCATCGCCCAGAAGGCGGCCAGGTCGTCGGCGCCGGGCAGCCGGACGGCCATCCCGACCACGGCGACCGGCTCGTCCGCCGGACCCGGAGCGGCCTCGTTCCGCCCGGTCGCCGCCACCCCGGCCGCCCGGCGGGCCGCCTCGTCCGCCGGTGGCGGCTCCACCCCGGCCCCGATGCGCGCCGGTTCGGCCCCGGGCGGTGCCGTCACCGTCACCCCGGCCGTCCGCCGGGCCGGCCCGTCCACCGGTGACGCCACGTCGGTCGCGTCGCTCGGCGTCGGCGCGGGGGCGACGGCGCGCTGTCCGGTGAGGAACCGGGCGAGGCGGCGGATGGTGACGTGCTCGAAGAGGTCGGGGATGCTCAGCGGCAGCCCCTCGGCGGCGCAGCGCAGGTGGAAGCGCATCAGGTCGAGGCTGCCCGCGCCGTGGTCGAAGAAGCGGTGATCGGGTCCGATCGGTGTGCCGACCACCTCCGCGAAGAGCCCGGCCAGCCGCGCCTCCAGGGCCGACATGGCCGGTGCCGGCGCGGCGGCGCCCGGCCGCAGCTCCTCGCCCGGCGCGCTCAGCGCGCGGCGGCGGTCCAACTTCCCGCTGGCGGTCCGCGGCAGCTCCGCCAGCCACCGGAACCGGTCCACCCGCACGTACGCGGGCAGGAGCCCCGCCAGATGACCGGTCAGCTCCTCCGGGGTCGGTGGGGCGCCCCGGAACTGCAGACAGGCGACCAGGTGCGGATGGTCGCGGACCACCACGGCGTTGACGACCGCCGGATGCGTCAACAGCGCCGCCTCGACCTGACCCAGCTCCAGCCGGTGTCCGCTCATCTTGACCTGCTGGTCGTCGCGGCCCAGGTAGTGCAGCAGACCGTCCCGGTCGAAGCGGGCCTGGTCGCCGCTGCGGAAGAACCAGCCGAGGCCGGGCAGCTCGACGAAGCGGGCCCGGTCGAGCGCCGGATCGTCCAGGTAGCAGGGCGCCACCAGCTCCCCGCCGATCAGCAGCTGCCCGGGGCAGTCCGGCGGCACCACCTCGTCGGCGGAGTCCACCACCCGCAGCCGCGTGTTGGCGACCGGTCGGCCGATGGCCGGGCGGGTCGGCCAGGCGGCCGGGTCACCGTCGAGGCAGAGGCTGCTGACCACGTGGGTCTCGGTGGGGCCGTAGTGGTTGAACAGGCGCGCGCCGGGCAGCCCGGCGAACCAGCGACGGATGCTGTCGGTGCAGATCAACTGTTCGCCGGCGGTGACGACCTCCCGCAGCCGCGACGGATAGCGGCCGAGGCGCACCCCGTGCTCGGCCAGGAGCTGCAGGGCGACGTACGGCAGGAAGATCCGCTCGATGCCGGCGGCGTCGAGGTGCTCCAGCAGCGCCGGCATGTCCTGCCGCCACCCGCGCCGGGGCAGGTGCAGGGTGCCGCCGCCGCAGAGCGTGCCGAAGACCTCCTGGAAGGAGACGTCGAAGGAGAGCATGGAGAACTGCAGGGTCGCCGCCCCGCCCGCCAGGCCGCCGGCCTCGCTCTGCCACTGCAACAGGTTGACCAGCAGGGCGTCGCCGACCTGGACCCCCTTGGGGGTGCCGGTCGAGCCGGAGGTGAAGAGCGTGTAGAGCGGGCGGCCGGCGTACGGCGCGGCGACGGGGGTGGCGGAGGGGGACAGGACCACCGGGTGGCGGGGGTGGGCGCCGTCGTCGATCACGTCGAGGGCGGGCTCGTCGCCGGGCGCCAGCAGCACGCAGAGCGGATCGACCTGGCCCAGGACCTGGCGGAGCAGCGCCGGCGGGTAGGCCCGGTCGAGCGGCACCACGGTGAGGTTGAGCCGGGCCGCCGCCAGCAGCGCCACCACGTGCTCCACCGACGGCGCGAAGAAGAGGGCGACGTGGTGCCGGCCGCCGGTCGACGCGGGACGGCGCCGCACCAGCTCGGCGGCGAGCCCCGAGGCGTACGCGTCGAGGTCGGCGTAGCTGAGGCGGCGGTCACCGGCGACCAGCGCGGTGGCGGTCGGCTCCGCCCGCACTTGCCGGGCGAAGGCCTCGGCCACGGTCGGGAAGGCCACCGGGGTACGCGGGCCCCGGCCGGGCTCGGGCAGGCCGCCACGGTAGGGCCGCACCAGCTCGGCCAGGGTGACGGCGCCGTCCCCGGTCAACGCGTCCAGACCGCGCCGGAACAGGTCGGCCGCCGCGGCCACGTCGGCGGCGTCGAAGTGGTCGTCGGCGTACTCCCAGAGGCAGTCGAGGCCGGCCTCGTGCTCGACGACCGAGAGGGTGAGTGGGCACTTGGCCTCGGTCGGGGCCAGCCAGACCGGGCGGGACGCGCAGCCGGGCAGCGCCAGCGTGGAGAAGTCGGTGTTGTCGAGCACGAAGAGGAAGTCGAAGAGCGGCGCGTCGGCGCCGAAGTCGTGGTCGGCGACGGCGTGCGCGAGGGCCACGTCCTGGGCGTCGAGCACCGTACGCACGGCGGCGGCCTGTCGCCGCAGCTGCGCGCGCAGCTCCTCGCGAGGGGCAAGCGCCAGGGGCAGCAGCACCGTGTTGGCGAACATGCCGACGCTGGCCTCGAAGTCCCGCACCGGCCGGTTCGCCACCGGGCTGGCGACGCGCGGATGGGTGCGGCCGGTCACCCCGTGCACGGCCCAGCCGAAGAGCGTCAGCAGCAGCGGGAAGCGGGTCAGTCCCAGCTCGGCGCCGAGCCGGTCGAGGGCGCCGCGGCGCGCCGGGTCGATGGTGGTCCGGAGCAGGTGGTCCCCGGTGCCGCCGCGCTCCCGGATCGGCCGCAGCGGCGCGGCGGTCTCGTCCACGGTGGCGTAGTGGCGGCGCAGGGCGTCGCGCTGCGCCCGGTAGGCCGGGTGGGCGAACCAGTCGGCCTGCCACCGGGCGTAGTCCAGCGGGGTCGCGACGGGCTCGTCCTCGTCCTCGTCGACGGCCGCGCCGTCCAGCGCCGTCGCGTACCCGGCCGACAGAGCGCGGAACAGGACGTCGAGCGACCAGCCGTCGACCGCGATGTGGTGCAGGTGCAGCAGCAGCACCCCGCCGCCGGCGCGGGCCAGCCAGTACGCCCGCAGCATGCGCGGCTGCCCGAGGTCGAAGGGGACGGCGAAGAGGGCGCGGGCGCGCTCCCGCCACCCGGCCGCGTCGCCGTCGTCGTCCCCGGTGGGCTCGCGCCACGGGTCGTAGGGCCCGGCCACCTCCTGGCGCAGCCCCTCGGGGGTGGCCCGGAAGGCGGTCCGCAGCGCCGGATGACGCGCCACCACCCGGCGCAGCGCCTGCCGCAGCGCGCCGACGTCGACCCGGCCGCGCAGCTCGAAGGCGAGACCCACGTGGTAGGCGGTGGACGCCGGCGAGCGTTGCTGCAACAGCCAGAGCCGCTGCTGCTCGGAGGTGGCCGGCGCGGACCGGGCGCCGGCCGGGGGCGCCGGCACCGGGTACGGCGAACCGGTCGTGGTGCGGGCCGTGCCGATCGCCGCGGCCAGCTCGGCGAAGTCACCGCCCAGGACCACCGCCTGCGGCACCTCGGCGCCCCAGCGCCGCTGGATCTCGAAGCGCAGCCGCAGCGCCTTCAGCGAATCCCCGCCGCTGGCGATCCACCGGTCGTCCGGTCGCAGGTCGGGCACGCGCAGCACCTCGCCGGCCAGCCCCAGCACCGCCCGCTGCCACGCCGTGCCGGGCGCGTCGGTGGCGTCACCGTCACGTCGGTGCGGGTCGCCGGGCCCGTCGCGTTGGTCGCGTGGGTGTGGGTCGTCGCGTTGGTCGCGTGGGTGTGGGTCGTCGGGTCCGTCGCGCCAGGGCGGGTCGTCGCGTCGCAGCAGCGCGTCGGAGTCCACCTTGCCGTTGGCGGTCAGCGGCAGCGCCCCGACCCGGTGGACCCGGTGCGGGCGCAGGTACGGCGGCAGCGTCGCGCCCAGGTGTCGGTCGAACTCGGCGAAGGAGAGGTCGGCGGCCGTCACCAGGTACGCCAACAGCTCGTTCGTCCCGTGCGCCGGGTCCCGCCGGGCGCACACGTACGCCTGCCGGACCCCCGGGTGGGCGAGGATCTGCCGCTCCACCTCGCCGGGTTCGACCCGGAAGCCCCGGACCTTGACCTGCCGGTCGACCCGACCGACGTACTCGATCCGGCCGGCGGCGTCGGCGCGCACGAGGTCGCCGGTGCGGTAGTGGCGGTCGGCGGACCCGTCGAGCCAGGGCAGCCGGACGAAGCGGGCGGCGGTCTCCTCGGGCAGGTTGCGGTAGCCGGCCGCCAGCGCCGCGCCGCCGAGGTACAGCTCGGCGACCTCGCCCGGCGCGGCGAGGCGGACGCCGTCGACGACCAGGTGCGCGTCGGTGCCCGGCAGCATCCGGCCGATCGGCACCACCTCCGCGTCGAAGTCGCGCGGAATCGGATGGCACAGGGCGAACGTGGTCGCCTCGGTGGGCCCGTAGACGTTGTGCAGCCGGGTGCGGCTGGCGGGGTTGTCGCGGTACCAGCGGCGGATCAGCCGGGCGTTGAGCTGCTCGCCGCCGACCAGCACCTGGCCGACCCCGGCGAAGCAGTGCGGCAGCTCGTCGACCACCGCGTTGAACAGCGCCACCGTGATGAAGAGCGTGTCGATCCGCTCCCGGCGCAGCGCGGCGTCGAGCAGGTGCGGCGTCGCCACCGTCTCGTCGTCGAGGACGACGCAGCAGCCGCCGGTCAGCAGCGGCACCCAGACCTCGAAGCTGAGCGCGTCGAACGCCGGGTTGGCGAGGCTGGCGTAGCGGGCCGCCGGGGTCAGCGCGACGTAGCCGGGCCGAGCCAGCCGCAGGATGCCCTCGTCGCGTACCTCCACGCCCTTGGGGCGGCCCGTGGTGCCCGAGGTGTAGAAGACGAACGCGACGGGCGCGGGCGCGGCCTCCGGCGCCGGCTCCCCGTCCGCGCCGGGCGGGGCGTCCACGGGGAGCAACGCCGCCACGGGCAGCGGCCGGACCCCGTCGGGGAGGTCGCCGGGCGCGTCCGGGCCGTGGACCACCGCCACGGCGGCCGAGTCGCGCAGCATGTGCCCCCGGCGCTCGGGCGGACTCTGCCGGTCCAGCGGCACCACGGTCGCGCCGAGGCGCAGGACGCCGAGCATGACGCTGACCAGCTGCCAGCCGCGCGGCAGGTGCACCGCGACCGCCTGACCCGGGCGGGCCCCGGCCCGGCGCAGGGACCGGGCGACGGCGGCGCTGGCGGCGTCCAGTTCGGCGTAGCTGAGGCGCCGGTCGCCGTCGGCCACCGCGACCGCGTCGGGGGTACGACGGGCCTGGGCGAGCACGGCGTGGGCGAGACCGGGATCCTGCGCCATCACGCCTCCCGTACGGCCGGCGTCATCGCGCGGGCGTCGGAGATCCGGTCCACCTCGCCGCGCAGCAGCGCGGCGACCCGCAGCACCACCGCGCTCTCCAGGATGTCCCAGTGGTCGCAGTGCACCCGCTCCAGCAGGAAGTCGGCGTCGCCGCGCCGACGCCAGAAGGCGCGCACCTCGCGCAGGAAGGCCTCGTCCCGCCCGGCGGTGGCCTGCAACAGCACCAGCCGGGCCGGCGACGCGGGGGTCGGGTAGTCGCGCATGGTCGACCGGTTGTGGTTGTAGATGCGGTGGTACTGGTCGATCTGTTCGTCGTCGATGCCGGGGTACATCCCGTTGAACTTGACGAGCTTGTCGCGGAACTCGGCCATGTCCACCGGCTCGATCGCGCCCCGGTGGGCCGCGTCGTCGGTGCCCAGGGTGTCCAGCAGGACCACGCTCAGCCCGGGATGGCCGGCGAGGGCCAGCCGGCGTCCCATCTCGTACGCGACCAGACCGCCGTAGGAGAGCCCGGTGAGCACCACCGGCCCGTCCAGCAGGTGCGCGACCTGCGCCAGGTAGGCCTCGGCCATCGCCTCGACCGTGGGCAGGAACTCCTCGCCCGGATTCACCCCCGGCGACTGGATCCCGTACACGCCGAGGGACTCCGGCAGCGCCTTGGCCAGCGACAGGTAGCAGAACGCGGTGCCGCCGGCGGGGTGCACGCAGATGACCCGGCCGGCGCCGTCGCCCGCGCGGAACTCGATCAGGTTGCTCGGCGGTCGGCCCGACGCGCCCCGCCGCAGCCGGCCGCCGAGCGCCTCGATCGTCGGGTGCAGCATGATCTCGTGGACCGGCAGCGTCTCGCCGAACGCCTCGCCGATGGCGTGCGCCAGCTTGATCGCCGAGATCGAGGTGCCGCCCACGTCGAAGAACCGGTCGCCGATGCCGATCTGCGGGTGCAGCAGCAGGCGCTTCCAGATCTGGTAGAGGGTCAGCTCGATCTGGTCGCGTGGGCTGGCCAGGTTGACCTGCCAGGGCGCGGCGCCGCGGGCCAGCCGCAGCACCTCGGCCCGGTCGAGCTTGCCGTTGGCGGTCTGCGGCAGCCGCGGCAGCTCCACGAAGAGCGACGGGATCATGTAGCCGGGCAGCCGTCGCGACAGCGCCTCGCGCCACTCGCTG
Organism: Micromonospora sp. NPDC023633; assembly: GCF_040640035.1. Lineage (NCBI taxonomy): Bacteria > Bacillati > Actinomycetota > Actinomycetes > Micromonosporales > Micromonosporaceae > Micromonospora > Micromonospora sp. NPDC023633. The sequence goes on from NZ_JBFABB010000032.1 coordinate 51,643, forward strand.
ACCAGCAGCGGCGTCGCCCCGCCCCGGACGACGCCGGCGACCAGCCTCGGCTCGCCGGCGGCGTCGGAGTCGACCAGCACCGTCGCCTCGCGCACGTCCGGCCGGTCCAGCAGCGCGGCCTCGATCTCGCCCAGCTCGATCCGGAAGCCCCGGATCTTGACCTGGCCGTCGCGGCGGCCGAGGTACTCGATGTTCCCGTCGGGCAGGAGCCGGGCCAGGTCACCGGTGCGGTACATCCGTTCCCCGGGCACGAACGGGTCGGGCACGAACCGCTCGGCGGTCGCCCCCGGCCGGCCCAGGTAGCCCCGGGCGACACCGGCGCCACCGACGTGGATCTCGCCGGTCACCCCGATCGGCACCGGCTCCAGCCGCTCGTCGAGCAGGTAGACGCGGGTGTTGTCCACCGGCCGGCCGACCGGGCACTGCCGGGCCGACGGCTGCGGGTCGAGGTAGGCGGTGCTGTAGACGGTGGTCTCCGTCGGCCCGTACCCGTTGAGGACCCGCAGGCCGGGCAGGGCCGCCTGGATGCGGTGCAGGCCCTGCTCGGGCAGCGGCTCGACCCCGACCAGCAGCTGGCGCAGCGCCAACCCGGCCAGGCGGGCCGCCGGGTCCTCGTCGACCCACCGGACGAAGGCCGGGGGCAGGTAGGCCTGCACGACGCGGTGCTCGCGCAGCCAGCCCATCAGCGCCGCCGGGTCGGCGCGCAACTCCTCGGGTACGAGGTGCAGGGCCCCGCCGGTGGTCAGCGGCAGGAAGATCTCCTGCACCGAGACGTCGAAGCCGACGCTCGACCAGAGCGCCGCCGCCTCGCCGGGCGCGGCGCCGAGCCGCGACACCCAGTGGTCGAGCAGGTTCACGACGCCGCCGTGCGCGACCGCGACGCCCTTGGGTCGGCCGGTCGAGCCCGACGTGTAGATCACGTAGGCCAGGTTGGTCGGGTGCACGACGATGCCCGGCGGACCGTCGTGGCGCCCCTCGGCCTCCACGGCGGCCAGGTCGTCGTCGCCGAGCACCAGCGCCGGCGCCGCGTCGGCGACCATGCCGGCGAGCCGCTCCGGCGGCAGGGTCGGGTCCAGCGGCAGGTAGGCGGCCCCGGCCTTGAGGACGCCCAGGATGGCCACGATCAGCCCGGCCGAGCGGCGCGCGTGCAGGCCGACCACCTGATCGGCCCGTACACCCCGGGCGATCAGCGCGTGCGCCAGGCGGTTGGCCCGCCGCTCCAGCGTGGCGTAGTCCAGGCGCTCGCCGTCGTCGGCCACGGCGAGCCGGTCGGGGTGCCGCCGCGCCTGCGCCGCGATCCGCGCCACCACGTCCGTCGGGCCGGCGAGCGGTCGCGCGGTGCGGTTGAACTCGACCAGCAGGCGGCGCCGCTCGTCCGGGCCGAGCAGCCGCAGCGCCCCGACCGGCACCGACGGGTCGGCCGCGACCTGACCGAGCAGGCGGACGAAGTGCGTGGCCAGCCGGGCGATCGTCGCGGCGTCGAAGAGGTCGGTGTTGTACTCGAAGACGACGTGCAGCTCGTCGGCGTGCTCCATCACCTCGACCGACAGGTCGAACTTCGCCGCGCCGGTGCTGCTCGACAGGGGCCGCAGCGCCAGGCCGGGCAGTTCGAGCCGGCCGCGTGGGATGTTCTGCAGCACCAGCATGACCTGGAACAGCGGCGAGTAGCTGGTGTGCCGTTCCGGCTTGAGCGCGTCCACGAGCTGCTCGAACGGCAGGTCCGGGTGGGCGTACGCGTCGAGCAGGTGCCGGCGGACGTCGGCCAGCAGCGCCGCGAAGGACTGCTCCGGGTCCAGCCGGTTGCGGATCACCACCGTGTTCACGAAGTGGCCGATCAGGCCCTCCACGTCGCGGTGGTTGCGGTTGGCGAACGGGGTGCCGACGCAGACGTCGTCCTGCCCGCTGTGGCGCCACAGCAGCACCGACAGGGCGGCCATGAGCGTCATGAAGAGCGTCGCGTCGCCGGCCCGGCCGACCTCCCGCAGCCCTCGCAGCACCGCCGCGTCCACCGTCGTGCCGTGGCAGTCGCCCCGGTAGCGCTGCACCGCCGGCCGGGGCCGGTCGGCCGGCAGGGCCAGCAGCGCGGGCGCGCCGGCCAGCGCCCGCGTCCAGTAGCCGAGCTGGCGCTCCAGCTCGCCGCCGCCGAGCTGCCGGCGCTGCCACAGCGCGTAGTCCGGGTACTGCACGGGCAGCTCGGCCAGCGCGGCGGCCTCGCCCCGCGTGTACGCGCCGTAGAGCGCGGCGACCTCGCCGATCAGGATGCCGACGGACCAGCCGTCGGCGACCATGTGGTGCACGGTGAGCAGCCAGCGGTGCTCGTCGGCGGCCAGCCGGAGCAGGGCGCTGCGCACCAGCGGACCCGTGGCCAGGTCGAACGGCGCCCGGGCCTCCGCCTCGGCGGCCTCGTCGGCGCGGCGCGACCGCTCTGTGCCGGACAGCGCGGTGAGGTCCGTGACCGGCAGGGCGACCGGCCCCGCCGGCCGGACCACCTGGCAGGGCTCCCCGTCGACCAGCGTGAAGACGGTACGCAGCGCCTCGTGCCGGCGCACCACCTCGGTCAGGGCGCGGGCCAGCGCCGGCACGTCCAGGGCGCCCACGACGTCGAACGCGACGGGGTTGTTGTAGAAGGGGTTGCCGGGGGAGAGCTGGTCGAGGAACCAGAGCTGCTGCTGGGCGAACGCGACCGGCACCGGGGCGTCGGGCCGCGGGCGGCGGGGGATCGTGTCCGGACCGGCGCCGGTCAGGATCGCGATCAGCTCTTCCTTGTGCAGCTTGATCTCGGCCAGCAGGTCGGGCGTGAGGACCTCCCGGGAGCCCGTGAGGCGCAGCCGGTCGCCGTCGACCCGCAACCCGACCGCGTGCCGGTTGAGCGTGTCGAGCAGTTCGTGGGCGTTCACAGTTCCACCGTGATGGTGTCCGTGGCCGAGGCGTCGGGCTCGGGCGGCTCCGCCCCCGGACGGCCGCCGCCGAGCAGGGTGTAGACCAGCCGGTGGGAGGGTTCCAGGTCGAACAGGGCGGCCAGCTCCGCCGGGTCCACCGCGCCGATCCCGCACAGGCCGAGACCGTTCTCGGGGGCGGCCATCGTCAGCAGCTGGGCCATGGCGCCCGCCTCGATGGCGGTGAAGGTCGGGCTCTGCTCCTGGTACAGGGGCTCGATGGCCGCGCGCTTCGCCACCAGGAAGAGCGCGAACGCGGCGGCCTCGAAGACCGGCCGGTTGACGAAGTAGTCGAAGGCGTCCGGGCTCAGCTCGCGGTCGCGGCCGAGCGCCAGCAGCCGGTGCGCCGCCGGGTCGTGGTAGTAGGCCCCGCCCGGCACACCGTCGACGCGCCCCGCCTTGACGAGGACGTACGTCTGCACGGCGTAGGTGCCGCCGGCCGAGCCGTACTGGAACTTGGCCCGGCCGTCGACCTCCCGCTGAGAGAGGGTGGCCAGCAGCCGGCCGAGCGCCTCGGCCGGCACCGGATCCGCGTCGAAGCGGCGCACCGAGCGGTAGCCGGTGTAGCGCCGGTCGTACGCCGCATCGGCCGCAGCGGCCAGCGCGACCGCCGGGGTGTCGGGCGCGAAGTCGCGACGGCCCCGCCCGTCCGCGGTGAACGCGGCGCGCGCGGCCGGGTCCTCGACCACGGTGGCGGCCCGCTGCGCGGTCGCGACGACGGCCCGCTCGGCGGTGTGTTCCCGGAACATCCGCAGCAGGTCGGCGAGGGTCGGCTGGCGCATCAGCCGGGCCAGCTTGGGCCGGAAGCCCAACGCGCCGGAGAGGGCGTTCGCGATCCGGACGATGTCGATCGAGGTGGCGCCGAGCAGCAGCAGGTTGGCGTCGGGCGCGACGACGGGCAGGTCGAGGATCTCGGCGACGATCTCCGCCAGCCGCTTCTCGGCCGGGTCGGTGAGCACCAGCGCCTCGACGGGGACCTCCGCCGACGGCTTCGGGTCGGGCAGCCGGCCGCGGTCGACCTTGCCGTTGGCCGACAGCGGCATCGCGTCGAGGACGGTGAACGACGCCGGCACCATGTACGCCGGCAGCCGCCGCTCCAGGTACGCGACCAGGGCGGCCGGGTCGGGGGCGGGACCGTCGGGCACCACGTACGCGGCCAGCCGCTTCTCGCCCTGCGCCTGCCCGAGCAGCCGCAGCGCGGCGGCGCGCACCCCCGGGTGGCTCTCCAACGCCGCCTCGATCTCGCCCAGCTCGATCCGGTAGCCGTGCACCTTGACCTGGCCGTCCTCGCGGCCGAGGAACTCGATCGTCCCGTCCGGCCGCAGCCGACCCAGGTCGCCGGTGCGGTAGAGCCGCTCGCCGGTGACCGGGTGGACGACGAAGCTGGCCGCCGTCGCCGCCTCGTCGCGCCAGTAGCCCTGCGCCAGCCCGGCGCCGCTGATGTAGAGGTCGCCGGTGGCCCAGGTGGGCCGGGGGCGCAGGGCGTCGTCCAGCACGTGGACGCCCTGGTGGGCCAGCGCCCGTCCGTACGGGATGCTGCGCCAGGCCGGGTCGACCTCGTCGACCGGGTGGTGGATGGACCAGATCGACGCCTCGGTGGCACCGCCGAGGCTCTCGACCCGGATCCCGGGCAGCGCCTTGCGTAGCCGGTCGGGGAGGGTGAGCGGGATCCAGTCCCCGGAGAGCATGGCCAGCCGCAGCGACGCCGGCAGCGGGTGGCCGGCGTCGGCGTGGTCGAGCAGGATGCCGGCCAGGGCCGGCACCGAGTTCCAGACGCTGACCCGGTGGGTGTGGGCCACGTCCCGCCAGTGGGCCGGGTCACGGGCCAGCTCGGGGTCGAGCGTCACGACCGCCGCGCCGGCCGCGAGCGTGCCGAAGATGTCGAAGACGGAGAGGTCGAAGCTGAGCGCGCTGACGGCCAGGACCCGGTCGGCCGGCCCGACGCCGAAGCGCCGGGTCACGTCGAGGAGCGTGTTCACCGCGCCGCGATGGTCGATCGTCACCCCCTTCGGCGTGCCGGTGGACCCGGACGTGTAGATCACGTACGCGACGTCGGTCTCCGCCAGGTCGACCGGCCGCAGCGTCGGCCCGCCCGCGCCGAGGGTGGTCGCGTCCACCACCAGTCGCTCGACGCCCTCGGGCAGGGCCACCCGGTCGGATCCCACCAGGACCAGTCCCGCCCCGGCCCGCTGGAGCACCCGGGCCACCCGCTCGGCGGGCCAGTCCGGATCGAGCGGCAGGTACGCGCCCCCGGCGTGCAGGACCGCGAGGGTGGCGACGACCTGCTGCCAGCCGCGGTCGAGCAGCACCGCGACGAGCTGGCCGGGCCGGACGCCCCGGTCCTGGAGCCGCCCGGCCAGCCGCCGCGCCTCGACGCGCACCGTGGCGTGGTCCAGCTGCCGGTCCGGTGCGAGCACCGCGGGCGCCGTGGGGGTCGCCAGCGCCTGCCGGTCGACCAGCTCGTGCAGGAGCCCACGACCGGCCGGCGGGGCCGCCGGCACCGGCGGGGCGAGCGGCCCGTCCACGGTGGTGTGCCAGGCGGCCGGCTCCTCCAGCCGCCCGAGCAGCGCCCGGTACGCCGCGAACATCTCGGCGACCAGGCCGGCGGGGAAGAGCTCGTCGATGCTGTCCCAGTTGACGTGCAGCCGCCCGCCGGCCTCCAGGACCGTGTGGTCGATCCACACCTGCGGGGTCTGGGTGATGCCGTGCACGACCTCGCCGCCGAGCGCCGTCGCGAGGCCGCTGTCGCCGACGTCGGGGGCCGCCTCGGTCAGCGTGCTGTTGAACACGACCGGCAGGGCCGCGTGGCGGGTGCCCCGGGCGCGGGCGAGTTCGCGGTTGACCCGTACGCCGCTCACCGCCGAGTGGTCGATGTCCTGCCAGAGCTGCTCCTGCACGGCCCGGGCCCGGGTCACGAAGTCGGCCCCGGCCGCCACGTCGACCTCCAGCAGGACCAGCGAGGTGAAGTCGCCGATCACCGCGTTGATGCCGGGGTGCAGCGGCAGCCGGTTGAACAGCGGCAGGCTCAGCGTGAACCGCGGCTGGCGGCTCCACCGGGCCAGCACCTGCGCGAACGCGGTCACCAGCAGCACCGACGGGGTCACCCCGTGCCGGCCGGCGGCGGCCTTCAACCGGCTCCAGCGCTCTGCCGGCACCACCTCGTCGTAGCGGGTGAAGCGCGGTCGTTCGACGCTCTCCGGCTGCCGTTCCAGCGGCAGCTGCGGCGCGGGGGCCAGCGTGCCGACCCGCTCCCGCCAGTAGTCGAGCGCTCGCTCGTAGCGCGGCGTGTGCCGCAGGGCCCGTTCGGCCAGGACGTAGTCGCGGAAGGTCACCGTGAGCGGCGGCAGGTCGACGTCCGGGTCCACGTAGAGCAGCGCCAGCTCGTGTTCCAGGATCTGCCCGCTGGCCGCGTCGAGGATCAGCGCGTCGATGCTGACGTGCAGGCGCGCCTCGTCGTCGAGCAGGGTCACCGCGAACTCGAACAGCGGCCAGCGGCCGGCGTCGAGCACCTGGTGGGACATCCGCTCACGGGTCTCGCCCAGCCGGCGGCCGGCGGTCTCCGGGTCGAGCCCGCGCAGGTCCTGCCGGGCCATCGCGTAGCGCGGCACGGTCGGCAGGACCCGCTGGACGCCGTCGTGGAAGACCGCGCGGAGCATGTCGTGGCGGTCGATCAGCCGGTGCAGCGCGCGGGTGAAGCGCTCCTCGTCGAAGTCGCGCAGCCGCAGCTCGCTGTAGCCGTGCGCGCCGACCCCGCCGAGTTCGATGGTGGACCCGCGACCCACCCAGTAGGCCTCCTGGATGTCGGTGAGCGGGAACGGCTCGTGCCGGCCGGCGGGGTCGGCGACGAGCGGCGGGAGGGCGTCGACGGTGGGGGAGCCGGGCCCCGCCAGCTCGGCCGCCAGGTCGGCCAGGACCGGCTTCTGGAAGAGGGTACGCAGCGACAGCCGCGCCGACATCCGCTCGTTGATCGCGTGGACGAGCCGGGTCGCCAGGAGCGAGTGGCCGCCGAGCGCGAAGAAGTCGTCGTGCGCGCCGACCCGGTCGCGGCGCAGCACCTCGGCCCAGATGGCGGCCATCCGGGCCTCCCGCTCGTCGCGCGGCGCGACGTAGGCGGTGGCGACGTCGGCCTGCTCCGGCGCGCGCAGAGCCCGCCGGTCCAGCTTGCCGTTGGCGGTCAGCGGCAGCCGGTCCAGCACCACCCAGCGGGTCGGCACCAGGTGCTCGGGCAGCCGGCGGCGCAGCTGCTCGCGGACCGCCTCGGCGGTGACGTCGCCGACCAGGTAGCCGACCAGGTGCGGGTCGCCGGGGGTGTCCTCGCGCAGCAGGACGGCCGCCTCGCGCACGCCCGGAACGTGCCGCAGGGCGCTCTCCACCTCGCCCGGCTCGACCCGGAAGCCGCGTACCTTGACCTGGTCGTCGGCCCGACCGACGAACTCGACGGTCCCGTCTGCCCGGCGGCGGACCAGGTCGCCGCTGCGGTACATCCGCTCGCCCGGCCCGGCGAACGGGTCGGGCAGGAACCGTTCCGCGGTCGCCGCCGGCCGGTTGAGGTAGCCACGGGCCAGGCCGGCCCCGCCGATGTAGAGCTCGCCGAGCACGCCGGCCGGCACCGGCTCGCACCGCTCGTCGAGCACGTAGAGCCGGGCGTTGGCGATCGGCCGGCCGATCGGCGGCAGTGCCGGCCAGTCGGCCGCCGCCGCGGTGGCCAGCGCGAACTGGCTCACGACGTGGGTCTCGGTCGGGCCGTACTGGTTGTAGAGGTACCGACCGCCCAGCCCGGCCACCAGGGCGCGGACGTCGTCGTTGACCCGCAGCGCCTCGCCGGCGGTGACGATCTCGCAGCCGGGCGCGAGCGGGGGCACGGCTCCGGTGAGGCCGGCCAGCTGGTGCAGCACGGCCGCCGGCAGGAACGCCCGCCGCACCCCCTGCTCGGCGAGGACGTGCCGCAGCTGGCCCAGGTCCCGGCCGCGCTCCTCGCCGATCAGCACCAGCGTGCCGCCCTGGCACAGGGTGCTCCAGATCTCCTGGACGGAGACGTCGAAGCCGATCGAGGCGAACTGGAGCACCCGTTCCGGCGCCGGGCTGCCCGGTGCCGCGTAGCGGAGCTGCCAGTCGATCAGGTTGTCCAGGCAGCGCCAGGTCTGCGCCACGCCCTTGGGCCGGCCGGTGGAGCCGGACGTGTGGATGACGTAGGCGAGGTGGTCGGGTCGGGTGCCGGGGTCGGGGCTGGTGGTGGGTCGGTCCGCCCAGTGGGGGGTGTCGGTGTCGAGGTCGACGACGGGTGCGGTGGTCAGGCCGTCGAGGGTGGCGCGGGTCGCGGCGTGGGCGAGGACGGCGACCGGGGCGCCGTCGGCCAGCAGGTCCGCCAGGCGCTCGGCGGGGTGGGCCGGGTCCAGGGGAAGGTACGCGCCGCCGGCCCTGCCGATGGCCAGCAACGCGACGATCAGCTCCGGTGACCTGCGGAGGCAGACCGCGACGAGGGTGTCGGGGGCGACGCCGTGCTCGCGCAGGTGGTGGGCCAGCCGGTTGGCGCGCGCGTCGAGTTCGCGGTAGGTCAGCGACGTCCCCTCGAAGGTCACCGCCACCGCGTCGGGGGCCGCGGCGACCCGCTGCGCGAAGCGGGCGGCGACGCCCCGTTCCACCGGGGACGGCCCGGCCTGGCGCAGCGCCTGCTCCCGCTCGCGTTCGTCGAGCAGGGTGAGCTGGTCGATCGGCTGGTCGGGGTCCTCGACGAGTTGGGTGAGGACGTGGCGCAGGTAGCGGACGTGCCGCTGTGCCGTGGCGGTGTCGAAGAGGGCGGTGGCGTGCTCGAGGCTGCCGGTGATGCGGCCGTCGTGCTCGGTGAGCGCGAGGGTGAGGTCGAACTTGGCGGTGGTGTGGGGCGGCGGCAGGGCGGTGACCCGCACGCCCGGGAGGGTCAGCTCGCCGTCGTCGGTGTTCTGCCAGGCGAACATGACCTGGAACAGGGGGGTGTGGGCGAGGTTGCGGGTGGGGTTGACGGCTTCGACGACCTGTTCGAAGGGGAGGTCCTGGTGGTCGAGGGTGGTGAGGGTGAGGTCGCGGACGCGGTGCAGGAGTTGGGTGGCGGTGGGGTGGCCGGTGAGGTCGATGCGTAGGGCGAGGGTGTTGACGAAGAAGCCGATGAGGTTTTCGAGTTCGGCGCGGCGGCGGTTGGCGGTGGGGGTGCCGATGACGAGGTCGTGGTGTCCGGAGAGGCGGGACAGGACGATGGCCCAGGCGGTGAGCAGGGTCATGTAGAGGGTGCCGCCGTGGCGGGTGGTGAGGGTCTTGAGGGCGGTGGTGAGGTCGGTGTCGAGGGTGACGG
>NZ_JBFABB010000033.1:0-58630 GCF_040640035.1 Micromonospora sp. NPDC023633
CGGGCGACACCGGCGCGCCAGCCACCGGGCCCGCCGGGCGGGCGGTGGTCGGGCTCGCGGGCGACACGGGGCGGCCGGTGCCCGGATTCGCCGGGGCCGTCGGGCGGTCGGGGGCCGACGTCGGGCGGCCGACCGCCTGGTCTGCCGGGCCCGCTGGCGAGATCGGGCGACTGACGGCCGGGCCCGCCGGTGATATCGGCCGGCCGACCACCTGGTCTGCCGGGCCCGCTGGCGAGATCGGGCGGCTCACGGCCGGGCCGGCGGGCGACACCGGGGTCGGGACGGGGCCGGCGGGCGACGCCGGGGTCGGGACGGGGCCTGCCGGCGGCGTCCGCCCGGAAAGGGGGCCGGCGGGTGACACGGGTCCGGCGACCGGACCGGCGGGCGAGACGGGCACGGCCGGGGGACCGGCGGGCGACGCCGGCCGGCCGTGCACCGGCAAGGTCGGGTCGGGCCGGTCGGAGCGCGGCAGGTCGCGCGTCGGCGCGGGGGAGACGGGCCGGCCCGGGACCGGGACGTCCCCGGCCGGGGTCCGGAAACCCGCCGGTCCGGGGGCCGCCGGCCCGGAGGTCGGGGCACCGTAGGTCGGGAAGGGCCGGTGGTCGTACCCGGGCGGGAGCGGCGGAATCGCGGCGTCTTTGGGGCGGGGGCGGTCGTCCGGTCGCCGGTGCTCGGGGCGGAGCTCGGCGCGCCGCGCCGCGTCCCGGTCGGAACCGGGCCGCGCGGGGCCGGGCGGTGGCCAGGGCAGGCCGCCGTCCTGCCGCGGGTGCTCTCCTCGGTACGCCTCGGCCTCCCGATGGGCATCCGGCCGGGCGGTTCCGTGTGGACCCCGCTCGGGGTACGTCTCGGCACGCGCCGGCTCGTGCGCCCGCCGGTGCTCGTCCGGCTCCTGCTGCCGCCGTTGCCCGTCGGGACGCGGCTGCTGCCCGGCGGGGGCCCGCTCGGGGCGTGGCCAGCCGTCGACGGGTACGCCGGGCTCACGGCCCCGCCCGCCGGGGCCATGCTCCCACTGCGGGTCGCCGGGGCCATGCTCCCACTGCGGGTCGGCGGAGCGCTCCCACTGCGGGGCGGACGAACGCTCCCACTGGGTGCCCGAGGAGCGTTCCCAGTGGCCGTCGGAGGTGCGCTCCCGCTGCCCGTCGGACGGGCGGGGCTCCGGGGCCGGGGCGCCGTACTGGTAGCGGGGCCGGCGCCCGTCTCCGCCCGCCTGGCGGTCGTCCACGGTCTCCGGTCGGCGGTCGGGTCCGGACGTCGTCGGCCGGTCGGGACCGCGCTCGGCCCGGCGGTCGTGGCCCAGGTCCGGTCGATGGTCGTAGCCGGTGTTCGGGTGCTCGTACGCCGGCGAGCGGCGGCGCGCCGCGTCCTCGTCGGGCTCCGGGAGCCAGCCCGGCTCCGACCTTCCGGCGGGGGAGACGGGGCGGTCCCGCCCGGCCGGCTCGTACCGGGGCGGGCGGGTGTCGTAGCGGTCGGGCCCGGCGTGGTCGCGCTGTCGGGGGGAGTCGACGGGCCGGCCGGGGGCGTCGAATCCGCCCCGGTCGTTGCGGTGCGGCGGCTCCTGCCGGGGCGGCCACTGTCGGTCGTCCTGCCGGCGCGGATCGGCCTGCGGGTGGCGGTACGACTCGTCACCGTGCCGTCGCGGGTCTGGGCCGTCCGGCCGGCCGTTCCAGGCGTCCTGCCGACCGGGCCGCCCGTCGGGCAGGTCGTCCCACGACCGGCCGATGTAGGTCCCGTCCGGCCGGGTCGGCGCGAGCGGGGGCACCTCGGCCCGGCCGACGGCCGAGCGGCTCCGGGGCGCGGGCGGCGCGTGTCCGACGCCGTTGTCGCCCGCGTAGCGCTGGCCCGGGAACTGCGGGTGCCACTCGGTGGTCGGCTCGATCATCCAGGCCGGCTCGGCGGAGTCGTGCCAGTGGTCGGCGTAGCGGCTCATCCGGTCGACCCGTCGCCACGGAGGGTAGGCGCGACGCCCGCGGGGTGCCGTCGGCGCGTGGGCGCGCCCGGGTGCCCGGCTGGCGTCCGTCCGCTCACGGCGGCGCCCCGGTGCCCGGCCCGCGTCCGCTCGCTCACGGCGATGTCACCTCGTTGCAAAATTGTCGCGCTGGGCGCTCCACGTGCCGGTAGAGTCGCCCCCTCCGGTACGGCTTGGCTGCGGATGGAGGGTAGCGGCGTGGGCTCGGTCACCGCCACTGTGGCACCGTCCACCGCCCCAAACGTTATCCTATGGTTCCGGACATTTAAGGCTATAACCGGATCAGGCTTTCGACGTTACGCCACGTACCGGCAGGCGTCCGTAGCGGGCGTCGTGACCAACACGGTCTTCGGCTTCCTACGGTGCTACGTCCTGCTCGCGGTGGCCGGCGCGGCCGGCACGGTGGCCGGGTACGACCGGGCGCAGCTCGCCACCTTCGTCTGGGTGGGCCAGGGCCTGCTGGCGGTGGTCCTCCTCTGGGGCTGGACCGAGCTGGCCGACCGGATCCGCACCGGCGACGTCGCCAGCGACCTGCTCCGGCCCGTGCACCCCGTGACCAGCCATCTCGCCGCCGACCTGGGTCGCGCCGGCCACGCCGCGCTGGTCCGGTTCCTGCCGCCGGTGCTGGTCGGGCCGATCTTCTTCGAGGTACACGTGCCCCGCCGCTGGTCCACCCCGCCGATCTTCGTGGTCTCCGTCGTCGCCGCCGTGGTCCTCTGCTTCGGCTGCCGGTTCCTGGTCAACGCGACCGCGTACTGGTTGCAGGACGTCCGGGGGCCGTTGATCCTCTGGACCCTCGCCTCGGGCGTGCTCGCCGGGCTCAACTTTCCGCTGCGCTTCCTGCCGGAGTGGCTCCAGCTCGTCCTGTGGCTGGGCACCCCCTTCCCGAGCCTGTTGCAGACCCCGCTCGACGTGCTGGTCGAGCGCGACCCGACCGGCGTCCAGCTCGGGTTGGTCGGCCTCCAGCTCGCCTGGGCGGTGCTGATCCTGGCCGCCTGCCGGCTGGTGCAGCGCCGCGCCGAGCGCCGCCTGGTGGTGCAGGGTGGCTGAGGCGTCGGGTGGGGCGCTGGCGGCGTACCGGGCGCTGCTCGGCGCGCAGGCCCGCGCGCAGACGGCGTACCGGACCTCGTTCGCGATCGACCTGGTCGGCAACGTCGGCTCCACCGTCCTCGACGTGCTCACCGTGCTGGTGATCTTCGGGGTCACCCGGGAGCTGGGCGGCTTCACGCTGCGCGAGACGCTGGTGATCGTCGGCCTCTCGGCCTGTGCCTTCGCCGTCGCCGACCTGCTGGTGGGCAACATCGAGCGGCTGCCCGGGTACGTGCGCACCGGGCTCTTCGACGCCGTGCTGGTCCGCCCGCTCGGCGCCCTGCCCCAGTTGCTGCTGATGGACCTGCCGCTGCGCAAGGTGTCGCGCGCGGTCTTCGGGCTCGCCGTGCTGGTCGTCGCCGTCGGCTCGGCCGGTGTCGAGTGGACCCCGGCGCGGGCGTTGCTGGTGGTCCTCGCCCCACTGGCCGGCGTGGTCTTCTTCGGGTCGGTCTTCGTGGCCACCGCCACCGTCTCGTTCTGGTGGGTCGACTCCGGTCAGCTGGCCAACTCGGTCACCTACGGCGGCCGGGACTTCACCTCGTACCCGGTCACCGTCTTCGAGAGCTGGTTCCGCGCGCTGTTCGCGTACGGCCTGGGCTTCGCCTTCGTCAGCTACCACCCGGCGCTGACGCTGCTCGGCCGCGCCGACCCGCTCGGCCTGCCGGCGTGGGTCGGCTGGGCCGCGCCGGCCGTCGCGCTGGTCGCGGCCGTCGGCGCGGCGGCGGCCTGGCGCACCGGGGTCCGCCACTATCGGAGTACGGGGTCATGAGCGACGACGTGATCGTGGCCGACGGGCTGCGCAAGGAGTTCACCGTCCGGGTGCGGGCCGGCCGGCTGCGGCGGGAGAAGCGGCGGGTCACCGCCGTCGACGGCATCGACCTGCGGGTGCCCCGCGGCGAGATGCTCGGCTACATCGGGCCCAACGGCGCCGGCAAGTCGACGACGCTCAAGATGTTCACCGGCGTGCTGACGCCCTCGGCCGGCGAGGTACGCGTGTGCGGGCTGCGCCCGGTGGCCCAGCGGACCCAACTCGCGCTGCGCGTCGGCGTGGTCTTCGGCCAGCGCTCGCAGCTCTGGTGGGACCTGCCGCTGCGGGACTCGTTCGCGCTGCTGCGGCACGTCTACCGGGTGCCGGCCGACGCGCACGCCGCCCGGCTGCGCCGCTGCCGGAGCCTGCTCGACCTGGATCCGTTCCTGGACACCCCCGTCCGACAGCTCTCCCTCGGGCAACGGATGCGCGGCGAACTGACCGCCGCCCTGCTGCACGGCCCCGAGGTGCTCTTCCTCGACGAGCCCACCATCGGCCTCGACGTGGTCAGCAAGCAGGCGGTCCGCGGCTTCCTCGGCGAGCTGGGCCGCGCCGGGGACACGACACTGGTGCTCACCACGCACGACCTGGCCGACATCGAGCGGCTCTGCCGGCGCCTGGTGGTGGTCGACCACGGGCGGGTGGTGCACGACGGGTCGATCGCCGCGCTGCACGAGCGGTACGGCTCGCGCCGCCTGCTCGTCGCCGACCTGGACGCCCCGCTGCCCGCGCCGCCGGTGCTGCCCGGCGCGCCGCTGCACCGGCAGGAGGCCGACGGGCACCGGCTGGTCTTCGCACTGGAGTCGGCGGGGGTGGCCGGCGTGGTGGCGGCCCTGGCCGGGCTGGGCGCGCTGCGGGACGTCTCGATCGTCGAGCCGGACATCGAGGACGTGGTGGCCCGGCTCTACCGCAGCCGCTGAGGCCGGGACGGCGACGGCCCCTCACCGCCGTGCGGGAGGGGCCGTCGGCGCGACAGGCTCAGACCGGGTCGCCGATGTTCACCTGGGGCGCGGGGGCGCGCATCCGGCGGAACGTGATCGACCGCATGATCGCGTAGAGGTAGAGCGAGCCCATCCGCTGCCCGGTGTTCGGGAAACGCTCCCGCACCAGCTTGCGGATCTTGCGCGAGATCAGGACCGAGTCGACCACCACGCCCAGGGCGAGCGCGCCCCAGAGGATGTTGGAGACCAGGCGGACGACCGGGGGCATCGCGGCGTTCGAGCCGATCAGCACGATCAGCGCCCCACCGAAGAACCAGGTGCCGACCGTACGCCGGGAGTCGACCACGTTGCGGGCCAGCAGCCGCTCCGGGCCCCGGTCGCGGGGGCCGCCCTCGCGGCGGAACTCCTCCGCCGCCTCGGCGCGCAGTTGGCGCTTGCGCTCCCGCTGCTCCTCCTTGGTCAACGGCTTGCTGGCCGCGGCCGGCCGGCGGCCGGCGGTCGGCCGCTTCGGGGTGGCCTTGCCCAGCTCCTTCTTGCTCGGGGTGTAGCCCCGGGGCTGGGCGGGCGTGGACTCCTCGTCGGGGGTCACCGGAGTGACGGCCTCGTCGACGAGGTCGGAGGACTTGCGGCGAAACAGCGACGGCACGCGGAAAGGGTAGCCAAACGACGGCGCCCGGTGCACATCGCGGTGCACCGGGCGCGGACGGGAGTGGTCGACGTTACGGACGCTCGACGTGCGCGCCCAGGTCGGCCAGCTTGGCCTCGAAGTCCTCGTAGCCCCGGTTGATCAGGTCCACGCCGTAGACCCGGGAGGTGCCCTCCGCGGCCAGCGCGGCGATCAGGTGGCTGAAACCGGCCCGCAGGTCGGGGATGACCAGGTCGGCGGCGTGCAGCTTGCTCGGTCCCGCGATCACCGCGGAGTGCTTGAAGTTGCGCCGGCCGAAGCGGCACGGGGTGCCGCCCAGGCAGTCCCGGTAGACCTGGATGTTGGCGCCCATCGAGTTGAGCGCCTCGGTGTAGCCCAGCCGCTGCTCGTAGACCGTCTCGTGGACGATCGAAAGGCCCCGGGCCTGGGTCAGCGCCACCACCAGGGGCTGCTGCCAGTCGGTCATGAAGCCCGGGTGCACGTCGGTCTCCAGGGCCACCGACCGCAGCTCGCCGCCCGGGTGCCAGAACCGGATCCCGCCCTCCTGGCCCGGGTCGCCCAGCTTCGGCGGCCGGGCGTCGGTGACCTCGTACTCGCCGCCGACGGAGCGGAAGATGTTCAGGAAGGTCATCATGTCGGCCTGCTGCGCGCCGAGCACCTCGACGTGGCCACGGGTGGCCAGTGCCGCCGCCGCCCAGCTCGCCGCCTCGATCCGGTCCGGGATCGGCCGGTGCGTGTAGCCGTGCAGCTTCGGCACACCCTGGATCTCGATGACCCGGTCGGTGTGCACCTTGATGATCGCGCCCATCTTCTGCAGGATGCAGATCAGGTCGATGATCTCCGGCTCCACCGCCGCGTTGCGCAGCTCGGTGACGCCCTCGGCCATGACGGCCGTCAGCAGCACCTGCTCGGTCGCGCCGACGCTCGGGTACGGCAGGGCGAACTTGGTGCCGTGCAGCCCGTTCGGCGCCGACAGGTGCAGCCCCTCCGGGGTCTTCTCGACCGTCGCACCGAACTCCCGCAGCGCCTGGAGGTGGAAGTCGATCGGGCGGGGCCCGATGTGGCAGCCGCCCAGGTCGGGGATGAACGCGTGGCCGAGGCGGTGCAGCAGCGGCCCGCAGAACAGGATCGGGATCCGGCTGGAGCCCGCGTGCACGTTGATCTGGTCCGTGCTGGCGCTCTCCACGTTCGCCGGGTCGAAGACGAGCTCGCCGTCCTCCTCGCCGTCGGTGACCTTGACCCCGTGCAGGCCGAGCAGGCCACGGACCACCTCGACGTCGCGGATCTTCGGCACGTCGAACAGTCGGCTCGGGCTGTCACCCAGCAGCGCGGCGACCATCGCCTTCGAAACCAGGTTCTTCGCGCCGCGCACGCGGATCCGCCCCTCGAGCGGAGTACCTCCGTGTACGACCAGGACGTCGTCGGTCAACGCAACCTCCAGCGCGTCAGGTGCTGCCGTGTTGATGGTGGGGCTCACGATTGTCATCGCTACCCGGGATGCGGCCATGTCGAAACGGCCCGCGTGAGTTGTCGCACCGGCAGCATAGCCCTCGGTGACGATCATGGACCCGGGCACATCGCCCCTGAGGGTACTAATCGGCGATCCGACCCTTTTCTGTGCCAGTGTCACTACGGAGTGTGATTAGCTCGCTGCCGGCGGCGGAGTGTCGGCCCCGGGCAGCGCGAGCATCTGGTCCAGCGCCACCCGGGCGTGGTGCGCGGTGTCCGGGTCGACGGTGATCTGGTTGACCAGGCGACCGGCCACCAGCTCCTCCAACGCCCAGACGAGGTGGGGCAGGTCGATCCGGTTCATGGTCGAGCAGTAGCAGACGGCCTTGTCCAGGAACATGATCTGCTTGTCCGGGTGGGCCAGCGCGAGCCGGCGGACCAGGTTCAGCTCGGTGCCGACCGCCCAGGCCGAGCCGGCCGGGGCCGCCTCGATGGCCTTGATGATGTATTCCGTCGAACCGACGAAGTCGGCGGCGGTGACCACCTCGTGCCGGCACTCGGGGTGGACCAGCACGTTCACCCCCGGCACCCGCTCCCGCACGTCGTTGACGCTGTCGAGGGTGAAGCGGCCGTGCACCGAGCAGTGCCCGCGCCACAGGATCATCCGCGCGTCGCGCAGCTGCTCCGGGGTGAGCCCGCCGTTCGGCTTGTGCGGGTCGTAGAGGACGCAGTCGTCGAGCGAGAAGCCCATCTCCAGCACCGCCGTGTTGCGGCCCAGGTGCTGGTCGGGGAAGAAGAAGACCTTCGACCCCTGCTGGTACGCCCACTCCAGGGCCCGCTTCGCGTTCGACGAGGTGCAGACCACGCCGCCGTTGCGGCCGACGAAGCCCTTGATGTCCGCCGAGGAGTTCATGTACGTCACCGGGACGGTCTCCGCCGCGACGCCCAGCTCGGTGAGCACGTCCCAGGCGGTCTCGACCTGCGACAGCACCGCCATGTCCGCCATCGAGCAGCCGGCGGCCAGGTCGGGCAGGATGACCTTCTGCGCGTCCGAGGTGAGGATGTCGGCGCTCTCGGCCATGAAGTGCACGCCGCAGAAGACGATGTACTCCGCGTCGGGCCGGGCCGCCGCCTCGCGGGCCAGCTTGAACGAGTCGCCGGTCACGTCGGCGAACTGGATCACCTCGTCGCGCTGGTAGTGGTGGCCCAGCACGAAGACCTTGCTGCCCAGTTCCGCCTTCGCCGCCGTCGCCCGGGCCACCAGGTCCGGGTCGCTGGGCGCCGGCAGGTCACCAGGACACTCGACGCCGCGCTCCGTGGCGGGGTCGCTGCCCCGGCCGAGCAGCAGCAGTGCCGTCGCGGTGTTGGAGGGTTCCACCCAGGTCGAAGTCACGTGCCCCATGGTCCCACAGTGCGGCCGCACCGCAGCCCGCACCGGTGTGTGCTGCCACACTGCTCGGCATGCGCGTGCTGCTCTGTCCGGACAAGTTCGCCGGCACCCTGCCGGCCCCGCAGGTCGCCGATGCCGTGGCCACCGGCTGGCGGGAGGTCGCGCCCGGCGACGACCTGCTCGTCCGGCCCCTGTCAGACGGTGGGCCGGGCTTCCTCGACGTCCTCGCCGACGCCCTCGGCGGGCGCCGGGTCCCGGTGCCGACCGTCGACCCGCTGGGCCGCCCGGCGGCCGGTGAGATCCTGCTCACCGACGGCGGGACGACCGCCTGGCTGGAGAGCGCCCAGGCGTGCGGACTGCACCTGCTCGACCGCGCCGAGCGGGACCCGAAGGTCACCTCCTCGTACGGGCTGGGAGTGCTGGTCGCCGCCGCCGTGGAGGCCGGCGCCCGGACGGTCGTGATCGGGCTGGGCGGATCCGGCACCAACGACGGCGGCGCGGGCATGCTCACCGCGCTCGGCGTGACCCCGCTGGACGCCACCGGCCAGGCGCTGCCGTACGGCGGCGGCGCGCTCGGCGCGGTGGACGCCCTCGACGGCGCGCCCCGGCTGCGCGACGCCCGCCTGGTGGCCGCCACCGACGTGGACAACCCGCTGCTCGGGCTGCACGGCGCCAGCAACGTGTTCGGCCCGCAGAAGGGCGCCGACCGGGCCGACGTGCTGCTGCTCGACACCGCGCTGGAGCGCTTCGCCGCCGTGCTGGAGCGGGACCTGCCGGGCTGCCCCGAACGGCTGGGCGCGCTGCCCGGCGGCGGCGCGGCCGGCGGGCTGGGCGCGGCCGTCCTGGCGCTGGGCGGGCACTGCGAGTCGGGCATCGGCCTGGTGACCCGGGCGATCGGGCTGGACGCCACGCTCGACGAGGTCGACCTGGTGATCACCGGGGAGGGCTCGTTCGACCACCAGTCGCTGCGCGGCAAGGTGGTGGCCGGGGTCGCCGGCGCCGCCCGGGACCGGGGCGTGCCCTGCGTGGTGCTCGCCGGCCAGGTGAGCACCGGCCGGCGGGAGGCCGGGGCGGCCGGGGTGACCGACGCGTACAGCCTGGTGGAGCACTTCGGGGGCGAGGAACACGGCGGTCTGGCCGCCGCGATGGAGCGCCCGGCCGAGGGGCTGCGGGCGCTCGGCACCCGGCTGGCCCGGCAGTGGAGCCGCTGACCCGCTCCCCGCGCACCGGGCGGCGGCCCAGGTCACGCCGAACGGGTGGGACCGGCCGCGGCGGCGTACCATCGGATCTGGACCACACCGGGAATGGCTGGGCGACACGAGATGTTGGCCAGTGCGTCCGGACCCAACCGCGCAGGGAGATTTCACGTGACCACGCCAGCGCAGACCGAGTCGACCGAGGCCAAGGCCCCCACGTCCGTCGTCCTCACCGACGTCGCGGCGCAGAAGGTCAAGGCCCTGATCGAGCAGGAGGGCCGCGACGACCTGCGGCTCCGGGTCGCCGTGCAGCCGGGTGGCTGCTCCGGCCTGCGGTACCAGCTCTTCTTCGACGAGCGGTCGCTCGACGGTGACGTCGTCACCGACTACGACGGTGTCGAGGTCGTCGTCGACCGGATGAGCGCCCCCTACCTGGCCGGCGCCACCATCGACTTCGCCGACCGGATCGACGCCCAGGGCTTCACCATCGACAACCCCAACGCGGGCAACTCCTGCGCCTGCGGCGACTCGTTCAACTGAGCCAGACCTCCGCTGACCACGGCGGGGCCGTCCTCCGGGGCGGCCCCGCCGTCGTTTTGCGCTCGGGAATGCGCTGTCGGGAAGATGATTTGGGGCCGACCGACAGGTCATCCTGAGAAGGCCGGGCCGGTAGGCTGACCGGCGCCCTGCTCCCGACCCCGAGGTTGACATGAAGATCGCCGTGACCGGCTCGATCGCCACCGACCATCTGATGAGCTTCCCCGGTCGCTTCGCCGACCAGTTCCTCGCCGACCAGCTGCACAAGGTCTCGCTCTCCTTCCTGGTGGACGACCTGGTGCTGCGCCGCGGCGGGGTGGCGGCCAACATCGCCTTCGGCATGGGGCAGCTCGGCATGCGCCCGGTCCTGGTCGGCGCGGTCGGCGCGGACTTCGCCGACTACCGCTCCTGGCTGGAGCGCCACGGCGTCGACTGCGACTCGGTGCACGTCAGCGAGGTGGCACACACCGCCCGTTTCGTCTGCACCACGGACACCGACATGTGCCAGATCGCCTCGTTCTACGCCGGGGCGATGAGCGAGGCCCGCAACATCGAGCTGGCGCCGGTGGCCCGCCGCCTGGACGGGCTGGACCTGGTCCTGGTGGGCGCGAACGACCCGGAGGCGATGCTGCGGCACTCCGCCGAGTGCCGGGAGCGGGGCTACCCGTTCGCCGCCGACCCGTCCCAGCAGCTCGCCCGCATGGAGGGCGAGGACGTCGTCGCGCTGATCGAGGGCGCCGAGTACCTGATGACCAACGACTACGAGAAGTCGCTGCTGCAGAGCAAGGCCGGGCTGACCGACGCGCAGCTGCTCGACCGGGTCAAGGTCCGGGTCACGACGCTGGGCAAGCACGGGGTGGAGATCGCCGGGCGGGACTTCGACCCGATCCACGTGCCGATCGCGCGGGAGACCCAGGCGGTCGACCCGACCGGCGTCGGCGACGGGTTCCGGGCCGGTTTCTTCACCGCGCTCTCCTGGGGGCTCGGGCTGGAGCGGGCCGCCCAGGTCGGCTCCCTGCTCGCCACGCTGGTGCTGGAAACCGTCGGCACGCAGGAGTACGAGGTCCGTCGCGACCTGTTCGTCAAGCGCCTGGCCGAGTCGTACGGCGACGTGGCAGCCGAGGACGTCCGCCCGCACCTCGTGCCGTAACACCGCCGCTGGTCGCGTTCGCCGGGCTGCCGGGGGAGTGGCGGGAACACCCCCCCCGGCGGCCCGGTTCAGTGGCGGCGGCGGACGTCGAAGGCGGGGCCGTCGGGGCCCGTGACCGTGCCGAGGAACTCCTGGCCGCGCATCCGGCACCAGGCCGGGATGTCCACCGCCGCCGCCGGGTCGTCGGCGAGCACCCGCACCACCGTGCCGACGGGCAGCTCGGGCAGCCGCCGGGCCACCGCGATCACCGGCAGGGGGCAGCGCTGCCCCCGGCAGTCCAGGATCTCCGCCGGCGCCGTCACAGCCCCACCACCCCGGCCTCGGCGCGCAGGTCCGCCACGATGCCGGGCAACTCGGTGAGGAACCTCTCGACGTCGGCCTCCGTCGTCTCCCGGTGCAGCGAGACCCGTACGTTGCCGTGCGAGAGCACGCCCATCGCCTCCAGCACGTGCGAGGGCCGCAACGTCGACGACGTGCACGAGGAACCGGAGGAGACGGCGAACCCGCGCCGGTCGAGCGCGTGCAGCAGGGCCTCGCCGTCGACGTAGAGGCAGGAGAAGGTCACCAGGTGCGGCAGGCGGTGGTCGGGATCACCCACCACCTCCACGTCGGGCACCTCCGCCGCCACCCGGGCCCGGATCCGGGCCACCAGCGGCGCCAGCCGGGCCGCCTCGGCCGGGGCGTCGGCCGCCGCCGCGCGCAGGCTCGCCGCCGCCGCCACCACCGCCGGCAGGTTGAGCGTTCCCGGCGTACGCCCCGCCTCCCGGTCGTCGGCCGGCCAGGGCGACTCCCAGCGGGTGCCCTTGCGCACGACCAGCAGCCCCACCCCGGGCGGCCCGCCCCACTTGTGCGCGCTGGCGGTCAGCACCGACCAGCCCGCCGGCACCGGGGCCCGGCCCACCACCTGGGCGGCGTCCACGTACAGCGGCACCCCGGCCTCGGCGCACTCCCGCGCGGCCCCGGTCACCGGCTGTAGCGTGCCGACCTCGTGGCTGGCGGCGATCAGCGCGGCCAGCGCCACCCCCGGCGCCCGGACCGCCGCCGCCCAGCCGTCCAGGTCGAGCCGGCCCAGCCGGTCCACCGGTACGGACGTGGCCGTGCCGCCCGCCGCGACGTGCTGCTCGGCGGCGTGCAGCACCGCCGAGTGCTCGATCGCGGAGTGCACCAGGGCGGGACCGACCCGCCGCCGGCCGGCCAGGCCGCCCAGCACGGCGGAGTGCGCGGCCGTCGTACCGCTGGGGGTGAAGGACAGCTCGTCGGCGCGGACGCCGAGCGTCTGCGCGCAGGCCTCGCGGGCGGCGTCGAGGAGTTGGCGGGCGCGGCGTGCCTGCGTGTAGAGCCGGCCGGGGTCGGCCCAGCCGTCGTCGAGGGCGGCCAGCAGCGCCTGCCGGGCGACCGGGTGCAGCGGCGCGGCGGTCGCCGCGTCCAGGTAGACCGGGGATGCGCTCACGCATGCCAACGTATCGCGCCGGTATGCCCAAGATCCCCCCGATGGGGGCCGACAGCGACCCCAACACGGTCCAGCCCGTCATGGTCGAGTAATCTGCGACCGTCGGTGACGCCTTTGCCGCTGGTGCTGTCGCTCCGCAGGCGGAGGGCAGGGACAAGACACCGCGGCGCGCTAGGGAGGCAGGACCAGGTGGTCGCAAGGAGTTCGGAGGTACGGCCGTCGGCCGTACGGCACAGCGCTTCCCCAGGAGCCGGTGGGCGCCGGGGACGTGGTGCCGGTCGGATCGCCGGGCTCGGTCTCGGCGGAGCGGCGCTGCTGGTCCTGCTCACGGGCTGCGACGTCGGCGCGGCGTTCGGCGGCTTCGGCTGGCCTCAGGGTGGCATCACCCCCGAGTCGCACCGGATGTACGACCTGTGGATCGCCTCGTGCATCGCGGCGCTCGCGGTCGGCGTCTTCGTGTGGGGCCTGATCTTCTGGTGCGTCGTGCGCTACCGCAAGCGGGGCAACGAACTGCCGGTGCAGACCCGTTACAACATGCCGATGGAGTTCCTCTACACCATCGCGCCGATCCTGATCGTCTCCGTGCTCTTCTACTACACGGCGATCGTGCAGACCGACGTGGTGCGGACGACCAAGAACCCCGACGTCACGGTCGAGGTGGTCGCGTTCAAGTGGAACTGGCAGTTCAACTACCGCGACGGCCAGGGCCAGGACGCCAACACCGTCGCCTCCGTGCTCGGCACCAGCGAGGTCATCCCGATCCTGGTGCTGCCGACCGACCGGTCCATCCGGTTCGAGGAGACCAGCCGCGACGTCATCCACTCGTTCTGGGTGCCGGAGCTGCTCTTCAAGCGCGACGTCATGCCGGGCAAGATCCGCAACGTCTTCGAGGTCTCGAAGCTGGAGGCCGAGGGCGCCTACGTCGGCCGCTGCGCGGAGCTCTGCGGCAGCTACCACGCCTTCATGAACTTCGAGCTGCGGGTCGTCTCCCCGGAGAAGTACGAGCAGTTCCTGGCGGCCAAGCGGGACGGCAAGTCCACGCAGGAGGCGCTGACGGCCATCGGCGAGGACCCGTACGCGAAGACCACGAAGCCGTTCGAGACCCGCCGCACCGAGGCCAACTTCAACCCCGACGACGCGCCGGCCGGCGCGGGAAGCTGAGGGATCGGGCATGAAGACCGAGTGGCGCATCTTCCTGGTCATCGCCGGGTTCCTGCTCTTCGCCACCGCCCTCTACGGCGGGTGGACCGCCGCCGACGCCGGCGGTCAGGTCGAGTGGGTGGGCACGGTCGCCCTGCTGCTGAGCTTCCTGCTCTGCTCGATGTGCGGCGGCTTCTTCTGGTTCGTCTCCCGCCGGATCGACCTGCGGCCGGAGGACCGGCCGGACGGTGAGATCGCCGACGGCGCGGGCGAGATCGGCTTCTTCAGCCCGGGCAGCTACTGGCCGTTCGGCCTGGCGCTGGCCGTCGGGCTCGCCGGCTTCGGCCTCGCGTTCTGGCAGTTCTGGCTGCTCGGCCTCGGCATGGTGGCGGTCACGTTCTCCGTCTGTGGCCTGCTGTTCGAGTACTACAGCGGCACCCGGCGCACCGCCGAGCACTGATCCGTCGGTCGCACCGACGGCGACCCGCGAACGTCACGAAGGCCCGCCTCCCTCGGGAGGCGGGCCTTCGGTCGTGACGGGGTGATGTACGGGTCGGACGCCCCCGCGCAGCGGACGGGCGCGGTGCCCGGTGCGGCGCCGCGAGCACGCCGCGGCTGGGGGAGCGCCACGGTCGCCGCGGCGGTTCAGGCGGCGCGGCGGCCATGGCGCTCAGGCAGCGCGGCGGCCATGGCCTCAGGCGGCGCGGCGGTGGGCCGGTGGGCGCCGCCGGTCGGCCGGGCGCGCCAGGTGGAACGTGACGGTGGCGACGAGCACGGCCGCGCCGCAGCCCGTGCAGAGCAGTTCGGGGCAGTCGGCGCCGTGGCCGTCGGCGCACGGTGGCGCCTCGAACGGCTCGACGCCCTCACAGGTGTCGCAGTAGAGCTCGCGCTCCGACACGGGCGTCTCCTCTCGCTCCGGTCCCGCGGGGTGTGTGGCACACGCCCGACGGGAATGCCGCGCTCGACGGCGCAGGACGGTGGTGGGAACTACTCAGCTGTAGTTTCCCACGGGGGTCCGACAACCTCCGGCGGCACCCGGCGACGCCCGGCGCTCAGAGGGCGCGCGCGACCTCGATCCAGCGCTCGAGGACGCGGGCGGCGGCCCCGGAGTCGACGGACTCGGCCGCCCGTGCCATCCCGGCCCGCAGCGCCTCGGTGAGATCGCCGTCGAGCGGGCCCTGCGTGGCCAGCGCCGCCGCCGCGTTGACCAGGACCGCGTCGCGCACCGGGCCGGTCTCGCCGGCCAGCAGCCGGCGGACCACGTCGGCGTTGAAGGCGGCGTCACCACCCCGCAGGTCGGCCAGGGTGGCCCGGGGTACGCCGAGGTCGACCGCGTCCAGCAGCGACTCCCTGACGACGCCGCCCTGGGCCGCCCAGACGCGCGTCGGCGCGGCGGTGGTGAACTCGTCCAGCCCGTCCTCGCCGCGCATCACCAGCACCGAATCGCCGCGGGCGGCGAAGACGTCGGCCACCACCGAGGCCATCCGGCGGTCGAAGCAGCCGACCGCGGCGGCGCGGGGCCGCGCCGGGTTGGTCAGCGGGCCGAGGAAGTTGAACACGGTGGGCACGCCCAGCTCCCGGCGCACCGGGCCGGTGTGCCGCATCCCGGGGTGGAAACGGGCCGCGAAGCAGAAGCCGATGCCAACCTCGGCGACGCACCGGGCCACCCCCTCCGGGCCCAGGTCGAGCGGCACGCCGAGGAACTCCAGCACGTCGGCGGTGCCGCACGAGGAGGAGGCCGCGCGGTTGCCGTGCTTGACCACGCGGACCCCGGCGCCGGCCACCACCAGCGAGGCCATGGTCGAGATGTTGACCGTGTGCGCGAGGTCACCGCCGGTGCCGACCACGTCGAGGGCGGTGGCGCGCAGCTCGTCGGGCAGCTCCACCGCAACGGCCCGGCCCAGCATCGCCTCCACGAGGCCGGCCAGCTCGGCCGGGGTCTCGCCCTTGGCCCGCAGCGCGACGACGAAGCCCGCCATCTGCGCCGGGGCGGCCGAGCCGGCCATGATCTCGCCCATCGCCCAGGCGGTGTCGGCGGTGGCGAGTTCCTCGCCGCGCAGCAGCGCGTTGAGCAGGTGTGGCCAGGTCCGATCGCCCATGGCGGGCCTCCCGAGCGTGCGAGATGCGGGGTGGGATGGAACCGGCACCGGTCGGCCCGGCGCCGTGGCGGCCGGAGCGGGGGACGTCAGGCGGGTGCGTGCGTCCGCAGCAGCTCGGCCACCGTCGTGCCGGTGGTCACCGGGTCGAGCGGGTGCACCAGGGTGGCGTCGACCTCGGCGTAGGCCGCGAGCCACCGGTCGGCGGCGCGGGCGATCACCACGCAGGTCGGGGGGGCGTCGTCCCGGTCGTCCTTGATCTGCCGGGCGATGCCGATGCCGCCGCCCGGGCTCGCCTCGCCGTCGAGCACCAGCAGGTCGATCTCGTAGTCGTCGACGAGCCGGACGCACTCGGCGTAGGTGGACGCCTCGACGAACTCGATCCGCAGACCGGGCGCGGGGCGCGGCCCGACGGCGAGCCGCATCCGGTCGCGGACCTCCGGGTCGTCGCTGTAGAGCAGGACGGTGCAAAGACGATCGCTCATGCCGGCACTCCGCTTCGCTCCGTGCCGTCGTGCGGCACCATCACACTGAGCTCGATGATTCGTTCGCTGCGCGCTCGTCGGCGGGACTGGCTCCCGCCTCGCGGCCGCCCGCTGATGGTACCGGTCGGTGTGAGGTGTGCGACGTCCGGCCGGGGCGGGGTCGGGGCGTACCGCCGGCACGGCTCAGGCGGTGGCCTCCGCGGCGCGCTGCCGGGCCTCCTGGCGGTCCAGGTCGCGGTCGACGCGGCGGGCCTCCCGCTCGGCGTGCCGCATCCACTGCACGACCAGCACGGCCAGCATGGTCACGCTGACGAACTCGCCGCCAGCCCAGAGGATGCCCCCGGCGACCACCTGGTCCTGCCACGGGTCCGACCAGGTCAGCCCCAGCGACGGGTACCAGTCGCCGCCGAACAGCGTGCTGCTCTGCATGATGGTGAGCCCGAGCACGGTGTGGAACGGCACGGAGAGCAGCATCAGCAGCGCCCGGGCCGGGTACGGCCAGCGGCCCGGCAGCGGGTCGAGGCCGAGCAGCGGCCAGAAGAACACGCAGCCGGTCATGATGAAGTGCGCGTGCACGACCTCGTGCGCCCACACGTGCTCCAGCGTGTAGCGGTACAGGTCGGTGAAGTAGAGCGCGAACGGGTTCACCACGAAGATGGCGAACGCCACCAGGGGGAAGCTGTAGATCCGCGCGATCCGGCTGTGCACGACCGCCAGCAGCCGCTTGCGCGGTCGCGGCGGCAGGGTGCGCAGGGCCAGCGTCACGGGCGCGCCCAGCGCGAGGAAGATCGGCGAGATCATGGAGAGCACCATGTGCTGGACCATGTGCACCGACAGCAGCGCCGTGTCGTACGCGTGCAGGCCGCTGACGGTGACCGCCGCGATGCCGCCGAGGCCGGGGCCGAGGAAGAAGACGGTCCTGGCCACCGGCCACCGGTCGCCCCGGACCCGCAGCCGGTGCACCCCGTAGAGGTAGACGCCGGCGGCCAGCACCAGGCCGACGGCGAGCCAGCTGTCCAGCTTCGTCTCGGTGAACACCGAGGTCACGGTGAACGGCGGCGGGGTGGCCGCGGTCACCGCCGGTGCGGCGACGGCGGCTGCGGCGGAGATCGGATCGGCGTGCAGCACGCTTTTCAGCCTAGGTCAGGCGAACCGGACTGCCCCGATCGGGCTGTGGATGCCACGGGTTTGGCCCCCCGCTGATCGCCGGCCCCGGTCAAGGGCAATAATGACCGCGTGACTGCGGCCCCAGCCATTGACAAGAGCCGGATCCACTCCCTGACCCGACCCAACATGGTCAGCGTCGGGACGATCGTGTGGCTCTCCAGCGAACTCATGTTCTTCGCGGCGCTGTTCGCGATGTACTTCTCCATCCGCGCGGCGGCGCCGGAGCAGTGGGCGAAGCACACCGAGCACCTCAACATCCCCTACGCGACCACCTTCACGGTGATCCTGGTGTTGTCCTCGGTGACCTGCCAGCTCGGTGTGTTCGCCGCCGAGAAGGGTGACGTCCACGCGCTGCGGCGCTGGTTCACGATCACCTTCGTGATGGGCCTGATCTTCGTCCTCGGCCAGCTCAACGAGTACCGCGAGCTGGTGCACGAGGGCATCAAGATCAACGAAGACGGTTACGGGTCGATGTTCTACCTGACCACCGGCTTCCACGGCCTGCACGTGGCCGGCGGTCTGGTCGCCTTCGTCATCTTCATGATCCGCACCACCATGGGCCGGTTCACGCCGGCGCAGGCCACGTCGGCGATCGTCGTGTCCTACTACTGGCACTTCGTCGACGTCGTGTGGATCGGGCTCTACGCCATGATCTACTGGCTTCAGTGATCTTGGCGCGTCACGAACCGCGCCGCTGCTCCGTCCCCCGAGACAAGGTCCAACCGGTTAAGGACACAGGTCATGACTTCTGACAACGACCGCCGACGCGGTCTGCTCGCGCGGCTGCGCGAGCGGCCCGCGGCGCGCAGCAGGGGCCGCCGCCGGCTGGGTGCCGCGGTCCGGCTGTTCGCCGCGCTGATGCTGGCCGGCGGCGCCTACACCGTCTTCGCCCCCGGCGTGCAGGCGCAGGACACCCCGCTCACCGGTGCCGCCGCGGAGGGCAAGGCGCTGTTCGACGTGAGCTGTGTGACCTGTCACGGTCGCAACGCCCAGGGCGTCGAGGGACGCGGGCCGAGCCTGATCGGCGTCGGCGCGGCCTCGGTCGAGTTCCAGGTCGGCTCCGGCCGCATGCCGATGGCCCGGCAGGAGGCCCAGGCCCAGCGCAAGCCGGAGCTCTTCACCGACGAGGAGGTCCGCCAGCTCGCGCAGTACGTCCAGGAGCTCGGCGGCGGCCCGGTGGTGCCCAACGGTGACGACCTGCACTCCGACGGCAACATCGCCGCCGGTGGCGAGCTGTTCCGGATCAACTGCGCGCAGTGCCACGCCTTCGGCGGTGGCGGCGGCGCCCTCTCCTCCGGCAAGTACGCGCCGAGCCTGCGCCCGGCCACCGACCGGCAGATCTACGCCGCCATGCTGAGCGGCCCGCAGAACATGCCGGTCTTCGGCGACAACCAGATCTCCCCGGACCAGAAGGCGGACCTCATCGCCTACATCCAGGAGACCCTGAAGCACGACCAGGACCCGGGCGGCTTCAACCTCGGTCGGTACGGGCCGTCCACCGAGGGCCTGGCCATCTTCCTGGTGGGCATCGTCGCGCTCGTCTTCGCGAGCCTGTGGATCGCGGGCAAGTCGTGACCGGGCGGCTCATCCGATTCAGTGCCGTGGTGCCGCAGCGCGGCACCGCCCGTAGCGAGGTGACGGCATGACCACGCACACCGAGCACCAGGTCCAGCAGGGCCGGGAGCCGCTCGACGTGAACACCCCCGGGCTCAGCCAGTTCGACATCGTCCGCGAGGGCGCGCGCCGGGACGACATCGAGATCGTCCACTACGAGCCGCAGGTGGCGCCGGGCAGCAAGGCCGAGCGCCGGCTGACCCGTACCGTCGCGTCGTTCTTCCTGCTGACCGGCCTGGCGGCGACCGCCTTCCTGGTCGTCTACATCTGGTGGCCGTGGAAGTACGCCCCCGGCAGCGGCGGCGACAAGTGGTACACCCCGCTGCTCGGCGTCACCCTCGGCGTGGCCCTGCTCGGCATCGGCTTCGGCATCCTGACCTGGGGCAAGAAGCTGCTGCCGAAGGAGGTCTCGATCCAGGACCGGCACGAGGGTGCCGTCGCCTCCGACGACCGGATCATCACCGGCCAGACGATGCTCTACATGGCCGACGAGCTGGGCGTGAAGCGCCGGCCGCTGCTCGGCATTTCGCTGCTGGCCGGTCTCGCGCCGGTCGGCGCGGTCGCCGCGGCACCCCTGGTCGGCGGCCTGATCTCCCAGCCGCACAAGAACAACCAGATGTTCACGACCGGGTTCGCCCCGGCCGAGGGCGGCGAGAAGGTCCGGCTGGTCCGCGAGGACGGCCGGCCGGTGCGCCCGGCGGACGTCAGCGCGGGCGGCCAGATCACCGTCTTCCCCGGCATCGACCACGGCGTGAGCAACCTGCACGCGGACTCGCCGACCCTGCTGATCCACCTGCGGGACTCCGACGCGCAGGAGTCGCGCCGGGCCAACGAGCGGGTCGGGCACGGCGACTACATGTGGGGCAACTACGCCGCCTACTCGAAGATCTGCACGCACGCCGGCTGCCCGGCGAGCCTTTACGAGCAGCAGACCAACCGCCTGCTCTGCCCGTGCCACCAGTCGCAGTTCCTGATCACCGACAACGCCCGGCCCATCTTCGGCCCGGCCAGCCGACGGCTGCCGCAGCTGCCGATCGAGGTGGACTCCGAGGGCTACTTCGTGGCCAAGTCCGACTACACCGAGACCGTCGGGCCCGACTTCTGGGAGCGGCCGTGAAGCGGCGCAAGTTTGACAAGGCAGCAGTCCCGGGGAACGTCGCCCGGGGAGTGGACGACCGCTTCCAGGTCGCCACCCCGCTGCGCCGGCTGCTGAACAAGGTCTTCCCGGACCACTGGTCCTTCCTGCTCGGCGAGATCGCGCTCTTCTCGTTCGTCGTCCTGCTGCTGACCGGCGTCTTCCTGACGTTCTTCTACGAGCCGGCGATGACCGAGGTGGTCTACAACGGCAGCTACGCCCCGCTGCGGGGCACGCCGATGTCGGCCGCGTACGCCTCCAGCCTGGACATCTCGTTCGACGTCCGCGGTGGCCTGATCATGCGGCAGATGCACCACTGGTCGGCGCTGCTGTTCATGGCGGCCATCGTGGTGCACATGCTCCGGGTCTTCTTCACCGGCGCGTTCCGCAAGCCGCGTGAGACCAACTGGATCATCGGTTCGCTGCTGTTCTGGGTCGGCTTCCTCGCCGGCTTCACCGGCTACTCGCTGCCGGACGACGGCCTCTCCGGCACCGGCCTGCGGATCGCCTCGGCGATCATGCTCTCCATCCCGGTGATCGGCTCCTGGGTGACCTCGTCGATCTTCGGCGGAGAGTTCCCGGGCACGATCATCATCAGCCGGTTCTACATCGCCCACGTGCTGCTCGTCCCGGGCCTGCTGCTCGCGCTGATCGGCGCCCACCTGGGCCTGGTCTTCAAGCAGAAGCACACCCAGTGGCCCGGCCCCGGCCGGACCAACGGCAACGTGGTCGGCGAGCGGATGTTCCCCCGCTACGCCATCAAGCAGGGCGGCTTCTTCATGGTCGTCTTCGGCGTGATCGCGCTGATGGGCGGCCTGTTCCAGATCAACCCGATCTGGCTGTTCGGCCCGTACGAGGCGTGGGTGGTCTCGGCCGCCAGCCAGCCCGACTGGTACGTCATGTTCCTCGACGGCTCGACCCGCCTGATGCCCGCCTGGGAGATCAACATCCCGATCGGCGACGGGTACGTGATCCCGCCGCTGTTCTGGCCGACGGTCGTGCTGCCGGGCATCCTGGTCGGCCTGTCGACGCTCTACCCGTTCCTGGAGGCCCGGCGTCTCAAGGACACCAGGAGCCACAACCTGCTCCAGCGGCCCCGGGACGTGCCGGCCCGGACCGCCCTGGGCGCCATGGCGGTCGCGTTCTTCATCGTGCTGACCCTCTCCGGCGCCAACGACGTCATCGCCGACAAGTTCCAGATCAGCCTGAACGCGATGACCTGGGCCGGCCGGATCGGTCTGCTCGTCGTGCCGCCGTTGGCGTACTACGTCACCTACCGGATCTGCCTGGGTCTCCAGCAGCACGACCGGGAGGTGCTCGCGCACGGCGTCGAGACCGGCATCATCCGACGCCTGCCGGACGGCCGGTTCGAAGAGGTGCACCAGCCGCTCGCGGCGGCGGACGGGCACGGCGACGGCCACGGCGCGTTGCCGTACGCCGGCTGGGTCGTGCCGAAGAAGATGAACCGGCTCGGCGCCCTCGGCCCGGCCATCCGGGGCTTCTTCTACCCGATCGAGAAGCCGGCCGAGGCGCCGGTCTCGCCGGGGCACCCGCCGGTCGAGGCCCGACCGGAGCGGGAGGAGATCGCCAGCGGCGAGAGCCGCCGCTGACCCCGCGACACCTCGACGTGGCGCCCGCCGGAGTCCTCCGGCGGGCGCCACGTCCGTTTCCGCCCTCCGACGGGTCGACACGGGCGTGTCGGTCGGTCGCCTCCCCGACGGGGGATCGCAGGAATAACCCCGGTCAGCCGGGTATCCGTGCGATCCAACGTCTCAAGGGGGGGAAGCATGTTGGGTATCAAACGCCTCGGCCTGCTGGCCGCGCTGGTGCTGGTGGGGGTCGCGCCGGCCGCGGCGGCACAGGCCGCGGTGCAGCCGTCGGCGCAGGACACGCAGTACCTGCAGGCCGTGCACCAGGTCAACCTGTTCGAGATCACCGCGGGTGACCTGGCCCAGCAGAAGGGCCAGAACCAGGGGGTCAAGGACCTGGGTGCCCGGTTCAAGACGGACCACACCCAGCTCGACCAGACGGTGCAGCAGACCGCGTCGCAGCTCGGTGTGGAGCTGCCGAGTGAGCCCACCGCGGATCAGCAGTCCGTCATCGACCAGCTCAACAACGCCAGCGGCGAGGAGTTCGACCGGCTCTGGGTGACCAGCGAGCTGGCCGGCCACGTCCAGGCCATCCAGGCCACCCAGACGGAGATCTCGCAGGGCTCCGAACAGTCGGTGGTCCAGCTGGCCCAGACCGCCCTGCCGACCCTGCAGGCGCACTACGACGCGCTGGTGCAGCTGGCGGAGCAGCTGGGCATCCCGGTGCCGCAGACCAGCGCCAGCGGCACCCCGAGCCCGGGCGGCACGACGCCGGCTCCGGGTGGCACCACCGGGACCCCGGCTCCGGGCGGCACGACCGAGTCGCCGGCTCCGGGCGGCACCTTCGAGACGCCGGCTCCCACGCAGAGCTGACGTCCGCGCACCACGACGGCCGGTCCATCCCCAGGGGTGGGCCGGCCGCTCGCGTGCGTGCCGGGCCGCGACCCGCGGCCCGGCGTCCGCGTCAGTCGGCGTTGGCGAGGCCGATCGCGAACGCCTCCTCCAGATCGTGCTGGGAGTACGCCCGGAAGGCGATGTGCGACTCGGTGTTGAGCACCCCGGGCACCTTCGAGATGCTGCCGGCGATCACCTGGGCGATCTGCTCGAACTCCCGGACCCGGACCATCGCGATCAGGTCGACGTGGCCGGCCACCGAGTAGACCTCGCTGACGCCGGGCAGGTTGGCCAGGTTCTCGGCCACCTCGGGGATCGAGTCGGTGGCACAGTCGATCAGCACGATCGCGGTGATCACGGGACATTTCTCCGTTCGTCGGCGTCGTCGCCCATGCTAGAGGTTTCCCCGGCCCGGGGCCGGTGGTGTGCCGGGGACGGTGAGGGCGGTGCCGGCGCGCACCGCGTCGCGCAGGCGCTCGCCGGGGACGACGGTGGCGCCGGGCCAGACGACCGCCCGCTCCACGTCGCCGTGGACGACCGCGCCCGCGCCGATCACCGCCGCCCGGCAGCGGCCGGTCACCGTGGCCGTCGGGTCCACCAGGTTGCCGCCGCCGGCGGCGTGCAGGTTGGCCGCCAGGTAGTCGGCCGGGGTGCCGGTGTCGAAGAACGTGCCGGCGTACGGCACGACGGTCAGCGCGCCGGCCGCCTCCGCCGGGCGCCAGAGCGCCCGGACGAGGTCGCCGAACCCGACCGGCAGCTCCCGCACCAGCCGCCACGGCAGCAGCGAGAAGCCGGTGAAGACGTGGCCGTCGAAGGTGCCCGGTGCCGCCGGGTCGGCGGCGGGCTGGCCGAGCAGGCGTACGGAGTCGCCGTCCCAGTCGCGCAGCAGCGCGGCGATGTCGGGGCCCGGGGGCCGCGCCGGGTCGGCGAGGTAGGCGTCGGCGTTGCCGACCAGGACCCCGCGCCCGGCGATCCACTCCCGCAGGTTCGCCACCCCGCCGGCGGTGCCGAGCGGGTCGCCCGGCTCCACCGAGAGGTGGGCGCGGTCCCCGACGTGCGCGACGACCTGGTCGCCGAGGTAGCAGGCGTTGACGGCGACCCGGCCGGGCCCGACCAGGCCGAGTCCGGCCAGCCGGTGCAGCGCCCGGTCGAGCAGCGGCACGTTGCCCACCGGGCAGAGCGCCTTGGGCAGCCGCTCGGTCAGCGGCCGCAGCCGGGTGCCCTCCCCGGCGGCGAGCACCACCGCGCAGACCCCGGCCCGGGCGGCGTCCACGGTCGCGCCGCGGCCGGTACGGGCGGCGTCGGTCCCGCCGTCGGCGGCGCGACCGGCGCTCACGGCGTCGTGTCGGGCACCGGTGGCGGGAACTGCCCGGCCAGCGGCCCGATGTCGTAGTACGCGAGCAGCCGGGCCGTCGGCCAGGTCAGCTTGGGCAGGTCGTCCAGCGGGTGCCAGGCGGCCTCGAAGACCTCGGCCCCGTCGACCTTCAGCTCGGTGGTCGACGCCGGCACCTCGGCGGTGAACACGACGTCCACCCAGCCCTTGGCGTGCACCACCGCGTTCGGGACCGCGGGGCTCAGCTGCCGGGGCGAGAGCCGGATGCCGGACTCCTCGTGCAGCTCCCGGGCGGCGCCCACCACCGGTGCCTCGCCCTTCTGCAACAGGCCGGCGGGCAGTCCCCAGCCCTTGCCGGGCGGCTGGCGCAGCAGCAGCAGCCGGCCCGCCCCCTCGGCCTCGCTGTCCCGGACCAGGGTGACCGCGCCGACGATGTACTTCGGCACGGCCAGCCGGACCAGGCGGCGGCGTACCGGCAACGGCAGCCGATAGAAGACCTGGTAGGCGATGGCCCGGCCGGTGGCGCGGGAGCGGGGGATCATGCGTCCAGGCTAGTGGCCGCGAGGAAGGCTCGGACCACCCGGGCCGGAGCGGTCACTGCCGATGGTCCACCAGGTCGATGAGCTGGCGTACGACCGTGTCGGGTTGGATCACCCGGTCGAAGACCGCGACCAGCAGGGTCTCCAGGTCGGGGTAGCCGAGTTCCTCCGACAGCCGCAGCAGCGGCAGGTCGCTGGCGAGGCCCCGGTCGTGCTTGCGCAGGGCCAGCCCGATGGTGGCCCGGCCGAGGCGGACCTTGTCGGTGATGGAGATGCCGGGCTCGGTGTGCTCGGCGAACCACCGGCTGATCTGCATCTGCGCCTGCGGGGACTTGACGAAGCCGAGCCACTCCCGGCGGGGACCGCGCGGGGCGACGTCGGCGTCGAAGCCGTTCGCCGCGTCGGTCTCGGTGAAGATCTCCACCACGTCGCCCTCGTCCAGCTCGGAGGAGAGCGGGGCCAGCCGGCCGTTGATCCGCGCCGCGAGACAGTGGTCGCCCCGCTCGGTGCCCAGCTCGTACGCGAGGTCGACCGGGGTCGCCCCGGCGGGCAGCACGATCTGTCGCCCGTCGGCGAAGACCTGGATCTGCGCCTCGGCGAGGTCGCAGCGCAGCGATTCGAGGAACTGGGCCGGATCGGCCGTGTCCTGCTCCCAGTCGAGCACCCGGCGCAGCCAGTCGAGCTGCTCCGCGCGGGCCGCGGCCGTGCCGGCGCCGGAGCGCGGGAAGCGGAAGTCGGCGGCGACCCCGTACTCCGCCGAGCGGTGCATCTCCTCGGTGCGGATCAGCACCTCGACGGTGCGGTCCTTCGGCCCGCAGACGCTGGTGTGCAGGGAGCGGTAGAGGTTGTTCTTGGGCGAGGCGATGAAGTCCTTGAACCGGCCGGGGATCGGCCGCCACAGGCCGTGGATCGCGCCGAGGGCCGCGTAACAGTCCGTTGCCGGGCCGTCCACCACGATCGCGATGCGGGGCAGGTCGAAGGGGGCGCTGTGGCCACCGGCCACGGTGTCCTTCCAGATCGAGTAGAGGTGCCGGGGGCGGGGGGTCACCGCCGCGTCCACCCGGCTGCGGCGCAGGGCCGACTTCGCCCGGGTGACCACCTCGTCGAGGTACGCGTCCCAGCCCGGCCGGTCGTGCACGTGCCGGGCGATCCGGGCGTGCTCCTCCGGCTCCAGGTGCAGCAGCACCACGTCGTCGAGCTCGCGCTTGAGCGTCTGGATGCCCAGCCGGTCGCAGAGCGGGACCAGGACCTCCTGCGTCTTGCGGGCGATCCGCTCGCGCGACGCGGCGGACCGGACGCCCAGGGTGCGCATGTTGTGCAGCCGGTCGGCCAGCTTGATGATCAGGACCCGGACGTCCTTGCCGGCCGCGATGATCATCTTGCGGATCGTCTCGGCCTCGGCGGCCTTGCCGTAGAACGCCTTGTCGAACTTGGTCACCCCGTCGACCAGGTGCGCCACCTCCGGCCCGAAGTCCTCCGCGAGGGCCTGGAGGGTGTAGCGGGTGTCCTCCACGGTGTCGTGCAGCAGCGCGGCGACCAGGGTGATGGCGTCCATGCCGATCTCGGCGCAGATCTGCGCCACCGCCAGCGGGTGGGTGATGTAGGGCTCGCCGCTCTTGCGGAACTGCCCGCGGTGCATGTTCTCCGCGATGGTGTAGGCCCGGCGCAGCACGGAGGGCTCGGTGCCGGGGTGGATCGTCCGGTGGGTGCGGACGAGCTGGCTGACCGGGTCGGTGTCGGCGGTGGGCCAGCTCAGCAGCGAGCGCAGCCGGCGGGCCAGCGGTAGCTCGCCCGGTTGGGTCGGCAGGGCGCCCCCCAGGGCGGCGCCGCGTCCGGCGTCGACGTCCACGTGGGACACCTCCTCACCCCGGCTCCACGGCCGCCGACACCCGGCAACCGGGAGCAGGCCCACGAAACGGGCAGGACTGCACTTCTCTAACAGCCTAAGGGAGTCGAGGTAGTCCGATCGGTCACTTGGTCATGGGCGTTCGGTCGAGCTTTGGTGGGACGCGGCGTTCTCGGCCTTGCCCAGCAGGTCGCGGAAGCGGGCCGCGCCGGCCACCGGGGACGCCCAACCGGACGTCATCTCCACCAGCCGGGTCTCCGGTCGTTCCAACCAGGACAGGATGCGTTCGGTCTCCTCGGCCGAGGCGCGCGGGACCGGGCCGTGGCCGGGCAGGACGGTCTCGGCGGTCGCCCGGATCGCGGCGATCGTCGGTCGGGGGTGGACACCGGGGGGTGAGACGCCCGCCCCGGCCAGCCGGCCGTGGCGCACCAGCGCCAGCTCCCAGCCGCCGCGGGCCGCCGGGCGGGCGGCGGCCAGCTCGGCGATCCCGGTCAGCGCCGTCAGCCGCTGCATCCGCACGGTCGCCCGCAGCACCGCCGCGAGCCGGGACCGGGCCACCGCCGCCTCCTCGTAGCGTTGGGCGCCCGAGAGCGCGTCGATCCGGGCGAGCAGGGCGTCGACCACCGGTTGGGGATCGTTGGCGGTGGCGGTGCGGAACGGCGCGACCGCGCGGGCGTCGTACTCCTCGGGGGAGATCCGGTGCTCGCAGGGCGCCGGGCAGCGACCCAGCTCGGCCAGCGCGCAGGCCGGCGTGACCGTGCGCAGCGAGAGCCGGTGGGTGCACTGGCGCAGCGGCACGGCGTCGTGGAAGCCGGCGGCGGCCAGCTCCGCCGCCCGACGCGAGCTGAACGGCCCGAGGTAGGCGGCGTCGCCGGGGGAGATGGCCCGGACCACCGACAGCCGGGGGTACGGTCCGTCGGTCAGCTTCAGCCAGAGCACCCGCTCCGGGAACTTCGACCGCCGGTTGTACGGCGGGGCGTGCGCCCCGATCAGCCGCAGCTCGCGGACCTCCGCCTCCAGCGAGTGGGCGCACTCCAGCGCCTCCACCCGCTCCGCCGCGGCGAGCATCTCGGAGATCCGGGCCCGCTTCTCCGCCGCTGTGAAGTAGCTGCGCACCCGGGTGGCGATGTCGCCGGAGGTGCCGACGTAGAGCGGCCGGTCGTCGGCGGCCCGGAAGATGTAGACCCCCGGCGCCTTCGGCAGCCCCTCGGCCAGGTGCCGCTTGCGCCGCTGGGTGGGGGTGACCGCCCGGGCGAACTCGATGGCGTCGCCGACGGTGTCGACCCGGTGCCCGGCCAGGCGGGCGATCAGCCCGTGCAGCACGTCGACGGTGGCCTTGGCGTCGTCGAGCGCCCGGTGGGTCGGCTGGGTGGCGGTGCGGAAGTAGGCCGCGAGGGTGCCGAGCTTGCGGTTGGGCACCTCGTCGCGGGTCAGCACCCGGCGGGCCAGCGCGGCGGTGTCGAGCACCCGCGGGTTGGGCCAGCGGTAGCCGTGCTTCGCGCACGCGGCCTTGAGGAAGCCCACGTCGTAGGGGGCGTTGTGGGCGACCAGCACGGCGTCGGTGATGAACTCCAGGAAGCTCGGCAGCACCTGCTCGATCGGCGGGGCCGGCACCAGCATGGCCTGGGTGATGCCGGTGAGCACGGTGATGAACGGCGGGATGGGCACGCCGGGGTTGACCAGGGTGGCCAGCACGCCCAGCTCCTCGCCGCCGCGCACCTTCACCGCGCCGATCTCGGTGATGCCGCCGCCGTCCGGCGCGCCGCCGGTGGTCTCCAGGTCGACCACCACGAACGTCGTCGCGTACAGCGGCAGCGCCGGGTCGATCCCGCCCGCGCCCGGGTCGAAACCGGCCAGCGGCTCCTGGACGTACTCGGTCTCTGCCATCGGCGGCACGCTAGCGGTCCGGTCCGACACTCCCGTCCCATCGGCACCAGACGTCACCACCGGTCTAGGATGAGAGATCGGCTCACTCACCGGGCGGTGGGCCCGGTCGCGGTGGGAGACTTGCCACATGCCCCTCACCGAGCCGCACGACGACCGCCTCCGGCAGGAGGATCCGGTCGACGCTGCGCGCGACGCCGGTGAGGGCGCCCCCGACGAGGCCGGCCAGCCCGCGGCTGCGACGTCCGGGCCCGAGGCGGAGGCGGCGGTGTCCGAGCCGGAGCCCGTGCTGCCCGAGCCGGTCCGGCAGCGCATCGTGACGCTCACCGCGACGGTGCTGCCCGGGCTGCCCGCCGACGAGGTGCCGGTGCCGCTGCGCCGGGTCGCCAAGTTCGCCCCCAACCGCCGGGCGCGGCTCGGTGCCCCCGCGATCGCCGCCCAGCTCACGGCGGACCCGCTGTTCCGCCAGCGGATCACCGCCCGGGTCCTCGCCGACAGCGGCGACCTGGGCGCCGCGGTGCTGGAGGGCACCGCGCCGGCCGCCGCCGACCCGGTCGAGGTGGCCGCGCTGGCCTACCTGGCCCGGCCCCGGGGCTGGCGGGACCTGATCGAGGCCAGCGGCGCGGCGGTCCGCGCCGAGGCCGACAGCGCGGTGGTCGCCGAGCTGGTCCGCGAGGCCGAGCAGCGGGCCACCCGCGCCGAGCACGACCGGGCGGTGGCCCGGGTCGAGGCGGAGAAGCTCCGCGACGAGCTGGCCCGGGTCCGCGAGGAGCTCGGCCAGCTGCGCGAGGAGAGCCGGCAGCTGACCCGGTCGCTGCGCGAGACGCAGGCCCGCGAGCGCAAGGCCACGGAGCTGCTCGCGACCGAGCGGGGCCGGGCCGCCCGGGCGGCGGCGGACGCCGACGCCGAGCTGCGCCGGGTCCGGGCCCGGCTGGCCGAGGCCGAGGCGGCGGCGGGGGTCGCCCGGGCCAGCGCCAAGGAGGCCCGCTCGGTCGACGACGCCCGGCTCTGGCTGCTGCTGGAGACCATCGGGCAGGCCGCCGTCGGGCTGCGTCGCGAGCTGGCGCTCGATCCGGTCGACAAGCTGCCCGCGGACTTCGTGGCCGACGCCTTCGCCGACCAGTCCGGCACCACGGCGGCCGGCACCGCCGCCCGGGCCCGGGACACCGACGACCCGGCCCGCCTCGACCAGCTGCTCGCCCTGCCCCGGGCGCACCTCGTGGTCGACGGCTACAACGTGACCAAGCGCGGCTTCGGCGAGATGTCCCTGGAGCAGCAGCGCAAGCGGCTGATCACGGGCCTGGGCGGGATCGCCGCGCAGACCGGCGACGAGGTCACGGTGGTCTTCGACGGCGCCGAGCGGATGCACGGGCTGCCGCCCTCGCCGCGCGGCGTGCGGGTGCTCTTCTCCCGCAAGGGGGAGACCGCCGACGAGCTGATCCGGCGCCTGGTGCGCGCCGAGCCGTCGGGCCGCCCGGTGGTGGTGGTCTCCTCGGACCGCGAGGTCGCCGACGGCGTACGCCGGCACGGCGCGTACCCGCTCGGCGCCGACTCGCTGCTGCGCCGGCTCTCCCGGTCCTGATCGGGGCGCTTGATCGCTTTCGGGCCGTCCGCGACCCGGTTGTCCCTTTTCTGTCGTACCCCGAGCCTAACGTCGTGGTGACCGATGGTGGTCGGGCGGCGACGGAGGTTCCCCGCCCGCCGCCGCAGCGCATCAGGAGGCGAGATGCTCATCGACTGCGACGGGTGCGGTGCCCGGGGCGACGGCTGCGCCGACTGCCTGGTGACCGCGCTGTTCGACGACTCCTCCCCGGCCGCCGGGCTGGGTGGCCCCGAGGCCCGGGCGATCGAGGTGTTCGCCCGGGCCGGGTTCGAGGTGGAGGTGCTGCCCGCGCCCCGGCCGGCCGGGCGGCTCACCCGGCGCCGCCGCGTCGCGTGACGGGCCGTGGCCGCTGCCCCGACGGCGCCCGTTCCCCGGGCCGGTGGCTCGGGGAACGGGCGCCGGGGGACGACGGTCAGCGGGACGGGTCCCGGTTGAACAGCTTCTTCGCCCAGAGATAGCCGACCAGCGCGATGGCGGCGCACCAGGCCACCGCGAGAGCGGCGTTCGTCCCCACCGGCCCGCCGGTCAACGGGCCGCGCAGGGTCTCGATGATGGGGGTGAAGGGCTGGTCATAGTGGCGACAGGTGATGTCAGGAGGGGCGGAGCGGTCGCCGGGACGGCGGCGGCCGGCACCGCGCGGGCGGCGGCGCGGCGGGCAATAGGATGGGCGGTCACGGCGGAGGGAGCGGCGGCATGACGCGGGTACGGCGCGGTGGCGACAGCCCGGCCGCGATCGGTGGCCACGCGGCGTCAGGACGGCTGCGGTGAGCCCGCGCGGCTGGGCGCTGCTGACCCTCGCCGGGCTGACCCTCGCCCTCCTCGTCGCGGCGGCGCTGCTGATCCCGTGGCACCGGCCGCCGGCTCCCCGGGCAGACCAGCTCGCCGCGCTGGGCGACCTCCCCGCCGACCAGGTGGCCCGCAGCCGGGAGTTCCGTTCCGCGCTGCGCCCCGCCGGCTGGGCCGCGATCGCGATCGGCCTGCTGGTGGCCCTGCTGCTCGGCCTGACCCCGCTGGGCAGCCGGCTCGTCGAGCTGGCCGGCCGCCCGTTCGGGGGCCACTGGGCCGCCCAGGCCGTCCTCGGCGGGCTCGCCGTGGTGCTCGTCGCCGACCTGGTGACCCTCCCGTTCGCCGCCTGGCGGCAGGCCGTGCTCACCCGCTACGGGCTGAGCACCAACGGCTGGAGCGGCTGGGCGGCCGACCTGCTCAAGTCGTACGCGGTCAGCGCGGTGATCGGCGCGGTGGCGCTGCTCGGCTTCTACACCGTCATCCGGCTGTCGCCGCGCTGGTGGTGGGCGTTCGGCGCGGCCGGTGCGGCGACCCTGGTGGTGCTGCTCTCCTTCGTGCTGCCGGTGCTCGTGGAGCCGGTCTTCAACCGGTTCACCCCGCTGGAGCAGGGACCGCTGCGCACCCAGCTGATGCAGATGGCGGCCCGCGACGGCGTCCCGGTGCGCGACGTGCTGGTCGCCGACGCGTCGCGACGCACCCGGGCGGTCAACGCCTACGTCTCGGGGCTCGGGCCGACCCGGCGGGTGGTGGTCTACGACACGCTGCTGCGCGAGGCGACGCCGGCCGAGGTGACCGCCGTGGTGGCGCACGAGTTGGGGCACGCCAGGGACCGGGACGTCGCGGTCGGCACGCTGACCGGGGCGCTGGGCGCCGCCGCCGCGGTGGTCGCGCTCTACCTGCTCGGCTCCTCCGGCCCGCTGCTGCGGCTGGCCGGCGTCGACTCCGTCGCCCAGCCGCGCGCGTTCCCCCTGCTGGTCGCCCTGGTAACGGTGGCCGGGCTGGTCTCGGCACCGGCGCAGGCGCTGATGTCGCGGCGGGTGGAGGCGCGCGCCGACGCGCACGCGCTCGCGTTGACCGGCGACCCGGCCGCCTTCGAGGCGATGCAGCGGCGGCTCGCCGGCATCAACCTCGCCGACCCGGATCCACCACGCTGGGAGTACCTCTACTCCGCCACGCACCCGTCCACGGTCGAGCGGATGGCCGCCGCCCGCGCCCACGCCAGGGAGGCCGGCCGATGAGCCGCACGCTGCTGATCACCAACGACTTCCCGCCCCGCCCCGGCGGGATCCAGTCCTTCGTGCACAACCTCGCGGTGCGCCAGCCCGCCGGGTCCGTGGTCGTCTACGCCTCGACGTGGCGGGGCGCGGAGAAGTTCGACGCCGACCAGCCGTTCGAGGTGGTCCGGGAACGTACCCGGGTGCTGCTGCCCACCCCGCTCGTGGCCCGCCGTGCCGCCCGCCTGGCGCGCGCGTACGACTGCGACACGGTGTGGTTCGGCGCGGCGGCCCCCCTCGGCCTGCTCGCCGCGGGCCTGCGCCGCCGGACGGGCATCCGTCGGGCGGTGGCGCAGACCCACGGGCACGAGGTCGGCTGGGCCGCGCTGCCGGCCGCCCGGGCCGCGCTGCGGCGTATCGGGCGCGGCGTCGACGTGACGACCTACCTGGGCGAGTACACCCGGGTGCGGCTGGAGCGGGCGCTGCACGGGGTGACCGAGCTGCACCGGCTCGCCCCCGGGGTGGACGTGGACGCCTACCACCCGTCGGTCGACGGCGAACCGGTCCGGCTCCGGCTCGGGCTGGCCGACCGCCCGGTGGTGGTCTGCGTGTCCCGGCTGGTGCCGCGCAAGGGGCAGGACATGCTGATCCGGGCGCTGCCCGAGATCCGTCGCCGGGTCCCCGACGCCGCGCTCCTGGTGGTCGGGGGCGGGCCCTACCGGGCCACGCTGGAGAAGCTGGCCCGGCAGGCGGGCGTCGAGCGGGACGTGGTCTTCACCGGCTCGGTGCCGTCGGCCGAGCTGCCGGCCCACTACGCCGCCGGCGACGTCTACGCGATGCCCTGCCGCACCCGCAACCGGGGTCTGGACGTCGAAGGGCTCGGGATCGTCTACCTGGAGGCCTCCGCCACCGGCCTGCCGGTGGTCGCCGGCGACTCCGGCGGGGCGCCGGACGCGGTGCGCGAGGGCGAGACGGGGTTCGTGGTCCGGGGCCGGGACGTCGCCCAGCTCGCCGACCGGGTGGCCACACTGCTCGCCGACCGGGACCTGGCCCGCCAGTTCGGCGCGGCCGGTCGCGCGTGGGTGGAGCGGGAGTGGCGCTGGGAGGCGCAGGCGCAGCGGATGGCCGCCCTGCTCGCCGGCTGACATCGTCCTGCGTAGCCGGGTGGAAGTAGCTCGGGCGGCGGCGGGCGAGGGGTCAGCGCAGGCGGGCCAGGACGCGCTCGGCGGAGTCCGGGCGGCCGAAGTGCCAGCCCTGGCCGGCGTCGCAGCCGATCGCCCGCAGCCGCTCCGCCTGCCCGGCCGTTTCCACGCCCTCGGCGGTGACGGTCAGGTCCAGCGCGTGCGCCAGCGAGACGAGCGAGGCCAGGATCCGCTCGTCGGCCCGGGCCTCCGGTGCCCGCAGCCCGGCCACGAACTGCCCGGCCACCTTCAGCTCGGTCACCGGCAGGTCCCGCAGGTACGCCAGGTTGCAGTAGCCGGTGCCGAAGTCGTCGATGGCGATCCGGACGCCGAGGTCGGCGAGCACCCGCAGCGCCCGGACCGGCTCCTCGGCGGTGCTCATCATGGTGCTCTCGGTGATCTCCAGTTGGAGCCGCTCCGGCGACAGCCCGGTGTGCCGCAGCAGCGCGCGTACCTCCTGGACGAGGCCCGCGCGGCGCACCTGCCGCACGGCCAGGTTGACGCTGACGAACGGGGCCGGCCCGGCGTCGACGGACCAGCTCTCGGCCTGCCGGCACGCCTCGGCCAGCACCCACCCGCCCAGCGGGACGATCAGCCCGGTCTCCTCGGCCAGCCCGATGAAGCTGTCGGGCCGCAGGACGCCCAGCTGCGGGTGCCGCCAGCGCACCAGGGCCTCCATGCCCAGCACCCGGCCGTCGCGCAGCGACGTCAGCGGCTGGAAGTCGAGATAGAACTCGCCCCGCTCCAGCGCCGCGGGGATGGCCGCGGAGAGCGCGTACCGGGCGAGGTCCTGGCGGTCCCGGTCGGCGTCG
Organism: Micromonospora sp. NPDC023633; assembly: GCF_040640035.1. NCBI lineage: Bacteria > Bacillati > Actinomycetota > Actinomycetes > Micromonosporales > Micromonosporaceae > Micromonospora > Micromonospora sp. NPDC023633. The sequence continues at coordinate 33,941 of NZ_JBFABB010000033.1, forward strand.
TAGAGCGCCCAGCGGTCGCCACCGGCGGCCTTCGCCCAGTGCAGCGTGCTGTCGGCCGCCCGCATCAGGTCACCGGGGGAGGTGCCGGCCACCTCCCGCTCGACGATGCCGATGCTCGCCGAGACGCTCAGCTCGTGCCCGTCCACCAGCACCGGCTCGCGTACCGCCGCGAGTGCGGCCTCGGCCACGGCGACGGCGTCGTCGGTGCCGGTGGTGCCCTCGACCAGGACGACGAACTCGTCCCCGCCGAGCCGGGCGACCAGGTGCCCGTCGAGGGCCCGCCGGAGCCGGTCCGCCACGGCCACCAGCAGCCCGTCGCCGACCTGGTGCCCGTGCGAGTCGTTGACCACCTTGAACCGGTCGAGGTCGAGGAAGCAGACGCCGAGGCGCGCCGTGCCCCCGGTGGGCGAGTCGATGGCCGCGCGGAGGCGCTCCGTCAACAGCGTCCGGTTGGGCAGGTCGGTCAGCGGGTCGTGGGTGGCCTGGTGGCGGAAGCGCGCCTCGCTGCTGCGCAGCGCCCGCTCCGCCTCCGCCCGGGCGGTCATCGCGGCCCGGCGGATCGTCTCCTGCTCGTCCAGCGTCCGGTCCCGCAGCGCGCGGGCGTACCCGGTTGTCACGGCGGCCAGCAGCCGGGCCAGCCGGTCCTCGACCTCCTCCTCGACCAGCCCGAGGTCGCGGGTCAGCCGGAGCTGGACGACCTCGACCGTGCGGCCCAGCGCCTCGGCCGAGGCGATGTGGGCGGCCACCAGTTCGGTGCCGACCCGGTGCCCCACCCGCAGGTCGATGGGCTCGGCCAGCAGCGCCGCCGCGAGTTCCTCGGTGAGGCGTTGCAGCAGGGCCTCGAGCTGGGCATGGGTCATCGGCAGGTAACTGGTGCCGGAGACGGCCTTGGCCCACGCCCGGGCGAACGTCCCCGGGCGGGACGGGTGCCCCTCGGTGGTGCCGGTCGGGGCGACCGCGGTCGCCCCGGGTGGCTCACCCACCGAGTCGCCCGACGCCGCCGATGAAGGCCGCCCGCTCGGCGTCCTCGGCGCTGTCGGGGGACTCCGGACGCCACTGCGGCACCCAGACCACGCCGGGGTCGACCAGCTCGAAACCGTCGAAGAGGGCGGTCAGCTCGCCGCGGCTGCGGATCCACAGCGGGTTGTCGGTCCGCCGGTAGACCCGCTCGGCGTCGGCGCGCTCGTCGTCGCCACGGCCGTCGCCGCTGGCCTGCGAGAGCACCAGGTAGCTGCCCGGCGCGAGCGCCTCGCGCAGCGTCCGCAGCAGTTCGGCCGGCCGGTCGTCGTCCGGCACGAAGTGCAGCACCGCCACGATCATCACGGCGATCGGCTGGTCGAAGTCGAGCAGCCGACGGACGTCGGGGTGGGCGATGATGCGCTCGGGGTGGCGCAGGTCCTCCTGCACCACCACGGCGCGGTCGTTGCCCTCCAGGATCTCCCGGCTGTGGGCCACCGCCACCGGATCCACGTCGACGTAGACCACCCGGGCGTCGGGGGCGTCGCGCTGGGCGATCTCGTGCACGTTGCCGACCGTCGGGATGCCCGAGCCGACGTCCAGGAACTGCCGGACGCCGGCGTCGAGGAGGAACTGCACCGCGCGGCGCAGGAACGCCCGGTTCGCCTGCGCCATCAGCGGGGCCTCCGGCACCGCCGCCACCATCGCCTGGGCCGCCGCCCGGTCGACCGCGAAGTTGTGCGAGCCGCCGAGGTAGTAGTCGTACATGCGGGCCACGCTGGGGCGCTCGATGTCGATCTCGTCGGGTGCCCAGTCCGGCCGCTGCATGCGTTCACCCCTCCTGTCGGCGCGCGGGAAACCGTTGCCCGCGCCGGTATTCTGCCGGCTTGTCGCCCGGGAGACCATAGCGCGCCGCGAACCCTTCGCCGCCGCCGCTCGATGCGACGACGACGGGCCCGCGCCGCCCGTCGGCGGTCGCGGACCCGTCGGTGGTACGTCGTCGGGCTCCCGGGGGAGCCGGTCAGAACTTCGGGGCGTCGGGAGCCTCGAGCAGACCGAGCCGCAGCGCGGTCATCAGCGCCTGGGCCCGGTTGGCCGCGCCCAGCTTCTCGTAGAGCTTCGAGATGTGTGTCTTGGCGGTGGACTCGCTGACGAAGAGCTGCTTGGCGATGCCCGCCACGCTCATCCCGTCGGCGAGCAGCCGCAGCACCTGGCCCTCGCGGGGCGAGAGCTGCGGCCCGGACGGGGCCAGCCGGCGCTTCATCGCCTCGGCCAGGTCGGCGGCCGTGAAGGCGCTGGGGGAGGAGGCGGCGTGCCGGGCGGCGGCGACCACCTCGTCGGCCGGGGCGGTCTTCGGCACGAAGGCGCTGGCCCCGGCCTCCAGGGCGCCGAAGAGCTGGTCGTCGCCGGCGTACATGGTGAGCACGACGATGCCCATCGAGGCGCTCGACTTGCGCAGCGCCCGGGTGGCCTCCAGGCCGCTGCCGTCGGGCAGCCGCAGGTCCATGATCACCACGTCCGGCTGAAGCGCACCGGCCTGGCGTACGCCCTCCGCCGCCGTGGCGGCCTCCCCGACGACCTCGAACTGCCGGTCGCGCTCGAACGCGTGCCGCAGGCCCTTGCGGATCAGGTCGTGATCGTCGACAAGGAGGACCTTGGTACGGGTGGCCGGTGTCGGACTTGTGGTCATCCTCGGGTTACTCCCCTTCTGCTGCCGCTGCGCTACCGCGCACGTTATCGCGCCGGGGCGAGGAGCCGAGCACCACCGCCACGGTCGTGCCGCTCGGTTGCCGCGGCCTGATCTCCAACCGGCCTCGGATACGTTCCGCCCTCTCGGCCATGATCGCAAGACCGTAGTGCCCGTCGGAACGCTGGTCAGCGATCCCCTGACCGTCATCCGACACTTCGATCTGCGCGTACGGCGGGTCGACCTCACAGGTGACCCAGAGATTCGACGCGCCCGCGTGCTTGCGCGCGTTGGTGACCGCCTCCTGGGCGATGCGCAGCAACTCGGCCTCGGTGGCGGCGGGCAGCCGGGCGGTGGACTCGTCCAGGGACAGGTGCACCCGCAGCCCGCCGGAGGCGCCGACCGTGCGGGCGTACTCGGCGATCGCGGCGGCCAGGCCGCCGTGCCGGTCCACCTCGCTGCGCAGCTCGAAGAGGCTCAGCCGCAGCTCGGTGATCACCCGGGTCACCTCGCCGCGCAGCGTGCGCAGCGCCTCGGCGGTCTCCTGCGGGTCCTCGTCGACGTACGCCAGGGCGTTGTCGATGCCGTAGCCGACCATCACCAGCTCCTGCGCCACCCCGTCGTGGATCTCCCGGGCCAGCCGCTGGCGTTCCTCGTTGGTGGCCAGCGAGCGGACCTCGTCGAAGAGCAGCGCCGCCTCCAGGCGCAGCGCGGCCGGCCGGGTCAGCCCGGTCACCCGGGACACCACCGGCGGCGGGTACGCCTGCGCCGCGTCCGCCTCCAGCACCACCAGCCCGACGGTGCGCACCCCGGCCACCAGCGGCACGATCAGGGCGGAGACGTCACCGCCACGGTGCGACCGGGCCTGCGACCGGGCGGCGGTGTGCGGCTGCTGGCTGGCCCACGCGTCGGCGATGGCCGAGTCCGCGTCCAGCGTCGTCTCCCAGTCGACCCGTTCCACGCCCACCTGGGCGAGCACCACCAGCCGGCCGCCGCCGCTGGCCGACAGCACGGCCGCCCGGTCCGCCCGGGCCACCGTGCGCAGCTCCTCCAGCAGGTGCTCGGAGATGCCGCCCGGGTCCAGGGTGGCCCCGGGCAGCTGCCGGGCCACCGTGCGCAGCTGGGTGAGCAGCCGGGTCGCCTCGGCGTACGGCTGGGGCTTGCCCTCGTTGCGGACCTGCATGACGCGGTGCAGGGTGCTGGCGGCGGTGAGCCCGAGCCCGGCCAGGATCAGCCACTGGGCGCAGACGGCGAGGTAGCCGAGCTCGGCGATCTGCCGGTCGCCGTCGACCTCGGTGAGCGCACCGGCCACCAGCAGGGTGGCCGCGGCGACCGCGAGCAGGGCGACGCCCTCGCGGAACCGGCGGCGTAGCGCGGTGACGGTCACCGGGACCGCCAGGTAGGGCAGCACCGCCGAGGCGCCCAGCCCGCCGACGTCCCCGCCGACGGTGGACACGGCGGCGACCTGGCTCGCGGCCAGCCCCAGCACCACCACCTCGGCCACCCGGCTGAGCGGGCCGATCGGCCGGTGCTCGGGCGCCAGCAGGGCGGGCAGCCCGGCGACCGCCAGCAGCGCGATCCACCAGAGCTGGCCGGGGTCGTGCGTGGCGAACAGGGTCAGCACGGCGACGAGCGCCAGCATGACCACGCGCGCGGCGGCGGCGAGGGGATGCGGCTGGGGCCGGGGGAGCGTCGAGGCGGGCACGTGACGGATGGTAGTCAGCCTCGGTAGATGTCGGCGATCTCCGCCGCGTACGACGTGTGCACCACCTGCCGCTTGACCTTCAGCGACGGGGTCAGCTCGCCGGTCGCCTCGGTGAAGTCGTGGGGCAGGATCCGGAACACCTTGATCGCCTCGGCCTTGGAGACCGCCTGGTTGGCGGCGTCGACGGCACCCTGGATCTCGGCCCGCAACCCTTCGTGGTCGCGCAGCTTCTCGACGGGGGTGTCCGCCGGCAGGCCGGCCGACGCGAGCCAGCGCGGCAGCGCCTCCTCGTCGATGGTGACCAGCGCGGCGATGAACGGCGCCCGGTCGCCGACCACCACGCACTGGCTGACCAGCGGGTGGGCCCGGACCTGGTCCTCCAGCACGGCGGGGGCGACGTTCTTGCCGCCGGCCGTCACGATGATCTCCTTCTTCCGGCCGGTGATGCTGAGGAAGCCGTCGCCGTCGAGCTGCCCCAGGTCGCCGGTGCGGAACCAGCCGTCCGCGCTGAGCGCCTCGGCGGTCGCCGCCTCGTTGCGCCAGTAGCCCTGGAAGATCAGGTCGCCGGCGATCAGGATCTCGCCGTCGTCGTCGATCCGGATGGTGACCCCCGGCAGCGGCCGGCCGACCGAGCCGATCCGGGTGGCGTCGGGCAGGTTCGCGGCGGCGGCGGGGGAGGTCTCGGTCAGGCCGTAGCCCTCGCACACGTTGACGCCGATGCCGCGGAAGAAGTGGCCCAGCCGGGCGCCGAGCGGGGCGCCGCCGGAGATGGCGTCCCGGCACCGGCCGCCGAGCGCCGCCCGCAGCTTGCGGTAGACCAGCTTGTCGAAGAGCGCGTGCTGGGCGCGCAGCGCCAGGCCGGGACCGCCGCGGGTCTCCAGCGCCTCGCTGTACGCGATGGCGACCTGCTCCGCGCGGGCGAAGATCCTGCCCTTGCCGTCGGCCTCGGCCTTCTGCTTGGCGCCGTTGTAGACCTTCTCGAACACCCGGGGGACCGAGAGCACGAAGGTGGGGCGGAACTCCTGCAGCTCGGCGACCAGGTTCTTGGGGTCCGCGCAGTGCCGCATGGTGGCCCGCGCCTGCACCACGCCGATCTGGATGAGCCGGGCGAAGGCGTGCGCCAGCGGGAGGAAGAGCAGGGTCGAGGCGCCCCGCCCGAACAGGTTCGGCAGCACCGGCACCGCGTTGGCGATGTCGGCGTACATGTTGCGGTGGGTCAGCACGCAGCCCTTGGGGCGGCCGGTGGTGCCGCTGGTGTAGATGATGGTGGCGAGGTCGTCGGCGCGGACGGCGGCCCGCCGCCGGTCGATCTCCGCCGGGTCGACCGCCGCGCCGGAGCGGACCAGCTCGGCCACGGCGTCCAGGTCGATCTGCCAGACGTCGCGCAGGTCGGGCAGGCGGTCCCGGACACCGGCGACCAGGGTGGCGTGCGCGTTGCTCTCCACCACGCAGGCCACCGCGCCGGAGTCGGACAGGATCCAGGCGGCCTGGTCGGCGCTGGAGGTCTCGTAGATCGGCACGGTGACCGCGCCGGCCGCCCAGATCGCGTAGTCCAGCAGGGTCCACTCGTAGCGGGTGCGGCTCATCAGGCCGACCCGGTCGCCGGGCTGGACGCCGGCGGCGACCAGGCCCCTGGCCGCCGCGACGACCTCGTCGCGGAACTGCCGGCACGTGACGTCGGCCCAGGCGCCGCCGGCGGGGCGGACGAACTGGACCTCGTCCGGGGCGGCCTCGGCGTTGTCCCAGACCGGGTCGGTGAGGTTGGCCGCGTCGCCGACGGTGACGATCGGCGGGACGGAGAACTCGCGCACCTGCACTCCCTCGTGCTCACTGGCCGGGCGGGCCGCCACCACTGGTCGGCTCTGTCGAACCTACCCGCCCCGGTGCCGGGGGTGAAAAGGCAGGCCGTCCAGGCTGCCCGCGGCCCGCCGCCGGACGCCCGATCCGGCGTGCCGGGGGCGGCGCGGCGTGCGCGCCGCCGGTGCCGGGTAGCCTCCCCCCATGGCGGACACCTCCACCCAGTCGATCGTCATCGGCGCGTCACCGGAGCAGGTGGCGGCGGTCATCTGCGACTTCCCGAGCTACCCCGAGTGGACCGAGGCGGTGCGCCGGGTGGAGGTGATCGAGGAGTACGAGGACGGCTACGCCAGCCAGGTCCGGTTCACCATCGACGCCGGCGTGATGGCCGACGAGTACGTGCTGGCCTACGAGTACGCCGAGGACCTCTCCCGCATCGAGTGGCACCTGGTGGCGCCCTCGAAGATGCAGAAGTTCCAGCGCGGCTCGTACGACCTGGACGGCAACCCGGACGGCGGCACGACGGTGACCTACACCCTGGAGGTCGAGCTCTCCGTCGGGATGCTCGGCATGTTCCGCCGCAAGGCCGAAAAAATGATCATGGATACGGCGTTGAAGCAGCTCAAGCGCCGGGTAGAAGCATCCGGTGCGGCGCAGTGACGCCTCCGGCGGCAGGGTAGGGGAGCCGAACGTGGGTGCAACGGATCCGGGTTCGGCCCGGGAAGAGGCCGAACGTCTGGTCGCCACGGCGCTGGCCGCCGCCCGGCTGGCCGCGGCCGGCTCGAAGGGCGGCCAGTGGGGTCCGCTCGGTGGGATCGTGTCGAGTGTCCTCGGTCACAGCGGCAGCCCGGGCGGGTCGGCCGGGCCGACCGTGGGCGGTTTCGCCACCGGTGCGGCCGAGTGCTGCGTCTGTCCGGTCTGCCGGGGCATCGCGGCCCTGCGCGATCCGAGTCCCGAATTCGCCGAGCGCCTCGCCACCGGCGCGGGCGACCTGGCCGCCGGGGTGGCCAGCCTGCTGCGCGCCTTCGCCCCGGCCGAAGCCCCCGCCGACGCCTCCGCCGGACCGGCGACGACCCCCGGCCCGGATGGCGGGGACGACCACGTGTGGCGCGAGGCCACCCGTAGCGGGCATGATTCTCAGCCGGCACCGGAGCGGGACGTCTGGTCCGCCGCCACGCGGGCGGAGGACGAGGCCGCCCCGGCCGCCGTGCCGCCCGTCGACGTCGCCGGGCCGGCCGCTGCGGTGACCGTCCGGACGTCCACCGACGGGCCCGTGGTTCCCGCGTCCCGGGCACCCGGCGACGAGGGCGAGCAACCCCCGGGCGACGGGGCCTGACCAACGCACATCCCGACCACGCGCCGGTCGTCCGCCGGCGCCGGTGCGGGCAGCACAGCAGAGGGGAGTGGCGGCGGTGACGCTGACCATCGGAGTCGACGTCGGTGGCACGAAGGTGGCCGGTGGTGTCGTGGACGCCGCCGGCACGGTCCTCGTGCAGGCCCGACGGGACACCCCCGCCGACGACGTCGCCAAGACCCGGGACGTCATCACCGAACTGGTCCGCGACCTGGCGGCGGGGCACGCGGTCGCGGCGGTCGGCATCGGCGCGGCCGGCTGGATCGACGCCAGCCGCTCGACCGTGCTGTTCGCACCGAACCTGGCGTGGCGGGACGAGCCGCTGCGCGACTACGTGAGCGCGGCGACCGGCCTGCCGGTGATCGTGGAGAACGACGGCAACGTGGCGGCCTGGGCCGAGTTCCGCCACGGCGCGGCCCGCGACGCCGACGACTCGATGGTCATGTTCACCATCGGCACCGGCGTCGGCGGCGGCATCGTGCTCGGCGGGGAACTGCTGCGCGGCGCCAACGGCATCGCCGCCGAACTGGGCCACATGCTGACGGTGCCGGACGGCCACCAGTGCGGCTGCGGCCGGCTCGGCTGCATCGAGCAGTACGCCAGCGGCAGCGCCCTGGTGCGGTTCGCCCGCGCCGCCGCCCGGCAGGAGCCGCACCGCGCCGGCGCCCTGTTGGAACTGGCCGGCGGCGAGGCCGAGGCCGTCACCGGACCCATGGTCACCGCCGCCGCGCAGGCCGGCGACCCGGTCTCCACCGAGGCGTTCGCGCAGGTCGGGCGCTGGCTCGGCACCAGCCTGGCCGACATGGCGCAGATTCTCGACCCGCAGGTGCTCGTCGTCGGCGGCGGGGTGATCGACGCCGGGGACCTGCTGCTCGGCCCGACGCGCCGGTCGTTCGCCGACGCCCTCGCCCAGCGCAGCCGCCTCCCGGTCGCCGAGATCCGTCCGGCCGAGTTGGGCAACACCGCCGGCGTCATCGGCGCCGCCGATCTGGCCCGCCGGGTCTGAGGCGGCGACCGTGACGCAGAACCCGGGCGTGCCGCTGCGCGTCGTGTCGTACAACATCCACAGCCAGCGGGACGACACGGCCGCGCTGGCGGCGGTGGTCCGCGACGTCCGGCCGGACGTGGTGATCGTGCAGGAGGGGCCGCGCCGGTTCCGATGGCGGCAGAAGTCGGCGGCGCTGGCGGAGTCGTTCGGCCTGGTGGTGGCGGCCGGCGGGCTGCCCGCGCTGGGCAACCTGCTGCTGACCAGCCTGCGGGTGCGGGTGGTGGCCGAGAGGTGCCAGCGCTTTCCGCTCACCCCCGGCCGGCACCTGCGCGGCGCCGCGTACGCCGAGTGCGTGGTGGCCGGCGCGGCCCGGTTCACCCTGGCCGGGTCGCACCTGTCCACCGACCCGGCCGAGCGGCCCGCGCAGGCCGCGCTGTTCAAGCGCGAGCTGGACGCCGCCGGCACGCCGGTGGTCGCCGCGGCCGACCTGAACGAGGGGCCGGACGGGCCGGCGTGGGCCACCGTGGCGCGCGGCCTGACCGACGCCGCCGTGGCGATGGACCGGGCCGACCGGCTCACCTACTCCTGCGCGAACCCCCGGCGGCGGATCGACGCCCTCTTCGTCGACCCGCGGATCACGGTGGCCGACTACGACGTGGTGGACACCCCGCAGACCCGTCGCGCCAGCGACCACTTCCCGGTCCTGGTCGACCTGCTGCTGCCCGCCGCCGACTGACCGTCCGCCGCGTTCGGGGCTGGACAACCCGCTCCGTTGTGGAGAGGATGCTGCGCGACCCGGCACTCGTGCCGCACAAAAGGAGATCCCGGTGTCCACCTCCACCGACCACGGCCGGCCCGACCCGGAGGCGAGCACTCTCGCCCTGACCCGCGACGGCCGGCCGGTCTCCGACCGGGGCGACACCGTCTGCGTCGTCGGGGCCGGGGCCAGCGGTCTCACGGCCATCAAGAACCTCAGGGAGCACGGCTTCGGCGTCGACTGCTACGAGCGGGAGACCGGCGTCGGCGGCGCCTGGAACTGGCGGCACGACCGCAGCCCGGTGTACGCGAGCACGCACCTGATCTCGTCGCGGCCGTTCACCCAGTTCCCCGACTTCCCGATGCCGGACGACTGGCCGGACTACCCGCACCACAGCCAGCTGCTGTCGTACTTCGAGCGGTACGCCGACCACTTCGACCTGCGCGGGCACATCTGGTTCGGCACCGAGGTCGTCCGGGTGGAGCCCGTCGCGGGCGACCGCTGGGACGTGACCACCCGCAGCACCGGCGGCTACGGCCCGGAACGCACCTCGCGCTACGCGGCCGTGGTGGTCGCCAACGGCCACAACTGGTCGCCGAAGCTGCCCCGCTACGAAGGGCTGGAGGAGTTCCGGGGCGAGGTCATGCACGCCTCGTCCTACAAGGACCCGGCGCAGCTGCGCGGCAAGCGGGTGCTGGTGGTGGGCGCCGGCAACACCGGCTGCGACATCGCCGTCGAGGCCGCCCAGCAGGCGTCGCGCTGCTGGCACTCCACCCGCCGGGGCTACTGGTACGCCCCGAAGTACGTCCTCGGCCGCCCCGCCGACCAGGTCAACGACGCGCTGCTGGCGCTGCGCGTGCCGCTGCGGGTGCGGCAGTGGCTCTACCACTGGACGCTGCGGCTGACCGTCGGCGACCTGACCCGCTTCGGCCTGCCGAAGCCGGACCACCGGGTCTACGAGACGCACCCGATCGCCAACAGCCAGCTCGTCTACTACGTGGGCCACGGCGAGATCGCGCCGGTGCCGGACGTCGTCCGCTTCCACCCGTACGCCGTCGAGCTCTCCGACGGCCGGGAGATCGACCCGGATCTGGTCGTCTTCGCCACCGGTTACCTGCCGCGCTTCGAGTTCCTCGACCCGAAGGTGCTCGGCGACGACGCGGGGGAGGGCCGCCCGAGGCTCTGGCTGAACGCCTTCGTCCCCGACCGCCCGACGCTGGCCGTGGCCGGGCTGGTGCAGCCGGACTCGGGCATCTTCCCCCTGTCGCACTGGCAGACGGTGCTCTTCGCCCGGCTGCTGCGGCTGCGCGTGACCCGTCCCGACCGGGCGGCCGCCTTCGCCGCCCGGGTGTCGGCGAAGGCGGGGGAGCGGTACGCCGGGCCCGTCAAGGACAGCAGCCGGCACTGGTTCGAGGTGGGCCACGCCGACTACCTGCGCGCCGTGCAGCGCGCGCTGCACGACCTGGAGGGCTCCCGGTGAGCGCGAGGAGTGCAGCGCAGCGGAGCCCCGCAGTCGCGAGCGAAAGGCCGGGCCCGGTGAGCGCGAGGAGTGCAGCGCAGCGGAGCCCCGCAGTCGCGAACGAAAGGCCGGGCCCGGTGAGCGCGAGGAGTGCAGCGCAGCGGAGCCCCGCAGTCGCGAACGAAAGGCCGGAACAGTGAGTCAGGTGCGGGTCATGCGGGGGCGGGAGTGGGCCCGCCCGGTCCGCCCGGTCCGGCGTGAGGTGCTCAGCGCGGCCCCCGAGGTGGAACAGGGGCGTCCGCCGCTGCTCTTCGTACCGGGTTTCGGGCACGGCGCCTGGGCGTTCGCCGAGCACTGGCTCGGCCACGCCGCGTCCCGGGGCTTCCCGGCGTACGCGCTCAGCCTGCGGGGGCACGGCGACAGCGGGCCGGCGCCGGAGGCGACGCTGCGGACGTACGCCCACGACGTGACCCAGGTGGCGGCGGGCCTGCCGCGCCAGGCGGTGCTGGTGGGGCACGGTGCCGGGGCCCTGGTGGTCGCCCACGCCCTGGCCCGCTACCCGGCCCGGGCCGCGGTGCTGGTCGCGCCGGTGCTCGGCGGCTGGGCGACGTTCGGGGCGGCGCTGCGCCGCAACCCGCTCGGCACGCTGCCGGCGGTGTTCGGCGGGCCGCTGCGGCTGCACCGCCGCCAGCTGTTCAGCCGGGAGCTGCCCGAGGCGGAGTCCCGGCGGTACGTGGCCCGGCTGGGCCGGGCCGGCCGGCGGGCCCAGTGGCAGCTGCTGACCGGGCGGGCCGCGGAGCCGGCGGTGGGCGACCCGCCGGTGCTGGTGCTGGGCAGCCCCGACGACCGGGTCGTCCCGGCGGGGGCGCTGACCCGGGCGGCCCGGCGGTACGGCTCGGCCCCGCTGCTCTTCCCCGGCATGGGGCACGACATGATGCTCGACGCCCGGTGGCGGGAGCCGGTCGACGCGATCCTGGACTGGCTGGAGAAGGACCCGGCACCGACCGGCCGGCCCTGACCGACCCGGGCCGCGTCGCCGGCGTCAGCCGGCGGCCCCCAGCCGGGTCAGCAGGGAGCCGCTGTCGTCGAGGGCGGAGAGGTAGGAGCGGGCCCACGCCCGGATGTCGTGCCGGTGCAGGTGCGCCCGCATGGTCCGCATCCGCGCGCCGAGGTCGTCGGGGCTGCCCCGCAGCGCGGCGAGCAGCCCCTGCTTGAGCCCCTCCAGGTCGTGCGGGTTGACCAGGTACGCCTGCGGCAGCTCGGCGGCGGCGCCGGCGAACTCGCTGAGCAGCAGCGCGCCCGTCCCGTCGACCCGGGCGGCCACGTACTCCTTGGCGACGAGGTTCATCCCGTCGCGCAGCGGGGTCACCGCCATCACGTCGGCGACCCGGTAGAGCGCGGCCAGCTCGGCGCGGTCGAACGGCTGGGTCAGGTAGTGGATGGCCGGCTCGCCGACCCGGCCGAACTCGCCGTTGATCCGCCCGACCTCCCGTTCCACCCGCTCGCGGAGGATCTGGTACTGCCCGACCCGTTCCCGGCTGGGCACCGCCACCTGCACGAGCACGGTGTCGCGCACCTTGACGTGCCCGTCGGCGAGCAGCTCGCTGTACGCCTTGAGCCGCTGCTCGATGCCCTTGGTGTAGTCCATCCGGTCGACGCTGAGGACCACCTGCTCGGGACTGCCGAGGTCGCGGCGCAGCCGGGCGGCCCGGTCGACCACGTCGGGCCGGGTGGCCAGCGCGGCCATCTCCACGGTGTCGATGGAGACGGGGAAGGCGCCGATCCGGACCACCCGGTCGTCGACGGCGATCCGCCGATCGGTGGCGGGGACCTCCAGCACCTTCGCCACGAGCTGGGCGAAGTTGTGCGCGGCCTGGGAGCGCTGGAAGCCGATCAGGTCGGCGCCGAGCATCCCGCGCAGCAGCTCGGCGCGGCGCGGGAGCTGCATGAACAGCTCGGGTGGCGGGAAGGGCACGTGCAGGAAGAAGCCGATCCGAAGGTCCGGCCGCAGCTCCCGGAGCAGGCCGGGCACCAGTTGCAGGTGGTAGTCCTGCACCCAGACCACCGCGCCGGGCTCGGCCACGTCGGCCGTGGCCTCGGCGAACCGCTGGTTGACCCGCTGGTACGCCTCCCACCAGCGCCGGTGGTACTCCGGTTGCTCCACCGAGTCGTGGTAGAGCGGCCAGAGGGTGGCGTTGGCGAACCCCTCGTAGTGGTCGCGCAGGTCGTCGGCGCTCAGCGCGACGGTGTGCATGCGGACGCCGTCCACGTCGGGCAGCGCGGGCGCCGGACCGGTGCCGCCGGCCCACCCGACCCACGTCGCCGGGGTGTGCCGCAGGAGGGGATGGAGGGCGCTGACGAGGCCGCCGGGACTGCGGCGCCATTCGCAGGCGCCGTCGGGCGCCACACTGTCGTCGATGGGCAGGCGGTTGGCTACCACCACGAGGGAACTCTGTCGCATCTCGGGCATTCCGATCAGCAGGGGAGTGACCGCCGCAGCGGAGGAACAACCGGGCAGTCAGCGAGGGGATGTGACGGACAGCGGTATTCCTACTGACAGTAAGTTACACCAGTGTCGCTCCCCCGGCGCGGGGCGTCTGTCGTCCCGGGATGCGGGCAGGAACGCCGGTGGATGGACCGCCGGTCAGACGACCGCGCCGTCGTCCGGGTCGCGCTCGTCGTCGTCACCGGGCCGCAGCCGCCAGATCAGCGCGACGAAGCCGGCCAGGATGCCGGTGAAGCCGAACAGGTTGACCACCGAGGGGTCGGCCACCGGGAAGACCGAGGGGAACAGGAAGAGCACGAAGCCGAGCACGATGGCCAGCACGCCGACCACCGCGTACTTCGAGAAGCGGGGCAGGGGCGGGGGTGGCGGCGGGGTGTAGCGCTCGTCCTCCGACTCGTCGTCGGGCAGGTCCGCGCCGAAGGTGTCCAGCCCGTCGAGCAGCGACGGCTCGTCCTGCCGGCCCGGGGAGAGGGAGACGCCCGAGATGTCGGCCGCGTAGGGCAGCCGGCGCACGTCGGTGGCGGTCGGTCCGGCGGGCTCGTCGGCCGTGCCGAGGGTCACCGGACCGCCGGCGGGGCCGGGCGTGTCGTCCACGTCCTCGGCGGCGGGCCACGGGTTGTCACCGCCGCGGGGAGCGGTGGTGTGGAAGCCGGCGACGATGCGGGCCCACTCGGCCTCGATGTCCGGCTCGTCGTCGCGGGGCTTCTCGGGGGCCGTCTCGTCCGCGAGTTGGGTCAGGTAGTCCCGCGCGGTCCTCAGGTGCGACCGGTCGACGTAGAGCCGGTCGACGGGGCGGGGCGGGACGGTGGTGGTGCGGGTGACCGGGTTGAGGTCGGCCGAGGGCTGGAGGTAGGCGGCGATCCCGCCGGCGGCCAGGACGTCGAGCAGGTGCTCACCGACGCGCGGATCCACGTCGCCGGCGACGGCGTACTCGCTCGCGTCGAGCCCGTTGTCCCGCCGTCCCCGGCGGGCCCCACCCGCTGACACCGGACATCCTCCTCATCACGCGCCCGCGGCGCGGCCGCCTGAGCCCCCTCGGCGCCGACCCGCACGCCGTGCCTTGAATCGTGACACGTCCGGACCCGGTTCCGGGAGTGCCTTGTGGCGCGGCGTACGAAGTCAGAGCCCCTGCCGCAGGTGGCGACAGGGGATTTATGTCCGTTCTTGCTGAATGCTTTTCAACGGAGCCCCGTCGGCGGTGCCGCCCGGGACGCCGGCGCGCGGGCCGACCGCCGGTCAGTCCGGGGCGGGCGACGCTCCCGGCCGCACCAGGCCGCTCTCGTACGCCGCCACGACGAGCTGCGACCGGTCCCGCGCGTGCAGCTTGGCCAGCAGCCGGCTCACGTACGTCCGGGCGGTCGCCGGGCTGATGTGCAGGACCGCGCCGATCTCGTCGTTCGACCGGCCGGCGGCGACCTCGGCCAGCACCTCCCGCTCCCGGGCGGTCAGCGACCCCAGCCGGGCCGGGTCCGGCTCCCGGCCGCCGGAGCGCACCGCGGCCATGACCCGCCGGGTCACCGCGGGGGAGAGCAGGGCGTCCCCGGCCCGGACGACGCGCACCGCCCCCCGCAGCTCGTCGGGGCCGGTGTCCTTGAGCAGGAAGCCGGCCGCGCCGGCCCGGATCGCCTCGAAGACGTACTCGTCGGTGTCGAACGTGGTGAGCACGACGACCCGCACGTCGGCGAGCCGCTCGTCGGCGACGATCCGGCGGGTGGCCTCGATGCCGTCCGTGCCGGGCATCCGGACGTCCATCAGCAGGACGTCCGGCCGCTCGGTGACCGCCAGCCGGTACGCCGCGTCGCCGTCGCCCGCCTCGCCGACGACCTCGATGTCCGGCGCCCGGTTCAGCAGCGCACGCAGCCCCGCGCGGACCAGGTGCTGGTCGTCGACGAGTCCCACCCGGATCACGTGGTCCCTCCCAGGGGTAGTTCGGCGCGTACCTCGAACCCGCCGCCGGGTCGGTTGCCGGCGGTGACGGTGCCCCCGAGCAGGGCGGTGCGCTCCCGCATGCCGCCGAGCCCGTACCCGCGCGGGGCGTCCTCGCGCTGCCCACGGCCGTCGTCGCGGACGGCGACGGCGAGGGTGCGGGGGCCGCGGACGACGTCGATCTCGACGCTGCTCGCGCCGGCGTGGCGCAGGGTGTTGGTCAGCGCCTCCTGGATCAGCCGGTGGGCGGTCGAGTCGACGGCGGCGGGCAGACCGGTCAGCTCGCCGCGCCGGTGGACGGCGATCCGCAGCCCGGTGGCCCGCGCGCCGGCGGCCAGGGCGTCCAGCCCGGCCAGCCCCGCCACCGGTTGCCGGGGCTCGGCCACGGCCGGGTCGCGCAGGAGACCGAGGGTGGTGCGCAGTTCCCGGGCGACCTGGGTGGTGGCCGAGCGGACGTGTCCCAGGGCGGCCCGGGCGGCGGCCGGGTCGTCGTCGAGGGCCTCGTCGGCCACGCCGGCGTGCAGCGAGATGACGGAGATGTGGTGGGCGATCACGTCGTGCAGGTCCCGGGCGATCCGGAGCCGTTCCTCCTCGACCCGGCGGGCGGCCTCCCAGGCGTGGTCGCGTTCCAGCTGCCGCAGCCGCCACCGTTGCTCGCGGCGCCGCAGCCGCCGGGACCGGACCCCGTCGCCGAGGGCGATCGCGGCGGCCATGATGGCGACGCTGGAGGCCAGCTCGAAGCCGATGAGGTACGCGACGCTCGCGCCGTCCATCGCGCGGAACGCGGTGGAGACGACGAGCAGGCCGAGCCCGACGAGCACCGCCCAGCGCAGCTGCCCGGCCTCGGCCGCCGAGTAGAGCGCCGCGGCGAGGGGGAGGGCCAGCCCGACCGGCGGGTAGCCGGCCACGTAGTAGGCGACCAGGCCGGCGGCGCTGACCACCAGCACGGTGGTCGGCGCGCGGCGGCGGAGGAGCACGAGCGCGCCGAGCCCGACGGCGAACAGGTAGGCGGGGACGTCGCGCCCCCGGTCGCCGCCCAGGTTCGCGGTGATCGCCAGCGCCACGACGGTCGAGACGGCGACGCCGATGAGCAGGTCCAGCACCGTGGCCCGGCGCAGCCGGACCAGCCCGCCCGCCGCCGTCCCGGCTTCCCGCTGCGCCTCGGCCACCCGCACACCCCCGAGCGTAGGTCCCGCCGGCCGCCCGGCGGAGCCGACGGGCGTCCCCACCGGCCGTCGCCCGGTGCGGTATAGACGGCCGGCGGCGGTACGTCGACAGGCGACACCCGCCCGCCGCTGCCGCTGCCTCCCGTTGTCCGCCGTCCGCCGTCCGCCATCCGTCGCTCGCCGTCCGCCGCCCACCGCCCGTCGCCCGTCGCTCGCCGCCAGGTGTCCGATCGTCGGCGTCCGGGGTGGACGGCAGCGCGTCGCGGGCCGGATCACGTTGTGGCGGCCGGCATCGGGTTCGTAGGCTCATGCCCACGACCGACCCGCGGGCGACCGCGTGGCGTCGCGACCACCTCTGTGAAGGGACGCCGGTGCTGTACTGGCTGATGAAGTACGTCCTCCTCGGCCCGCTGCTGAGGCTGGTCTTCCGCCCGCAGGTCGAGGGGCTGCACCACGTGCCCGACACCGGGCCGGTGATCCTCGCCAGCAACCACCTGTCGTTCTCCGACTCGATCTTCACGCCGCTGGTCGTGAAGCGGCGGGTGACGTTCATCGCCAAGGCCGAGTACTTCACCGGCAAGGGCGTCAAGGGCTGGCTGACCAAGATGTTCTTCGTCGGCTCCGGCACCATCCCGGTCGACCGCTCGGGCGGCCGGGCGGCCCGGGCGGCCCTCGACACCCAGCTGCGGGTGCTGCGCGGCGGCGGCATCGCCGGCATCTATCCCGAGGGCACCCGCTCGCCGGACGGGCGGCTCTACCGGGGCAAGACCGGCGTGGCCCGGCTGGCCCTGGAGAGCGGCGCCCCGGTGGTCCCGACGGCGATGCTCAACGCCGACGAGATCCAGCCGCCCGGCAAGCTGATCCCCAAGATCGCCCGGGTGCGGATCCGGTTCGGCCCGCCGCTGGACTTCTCGCGCTACGCGGGGATGGCCGGCGACCGGTTCGTCGAGCGCGCGGTGACCGACGAGATCATGTACGAGCTGATGGAACTCTCCGGCCGAGAGTACGTCGACATGTACGCCCAGAAGGCCAAGAACCCGCCCACCGGCCCCACCCCCCGCGAACCGGTCCCCGCCTGACGGGCCTGCCCTCCGCGTCGCCGTGTCAGCAGGCCACGGCCGTGCCGGCGGGGTTGGTGGAGGTCGTCGGGGGGCGGGTCAGCCCCAGCAGGACGGGGGCGTCGTTGCGCAGCGCGAAGGCGCGCAGCTCGGCCAGCTCCGGGCGGCCCGCCGTCGGCTCGCCGGCCCGCTCCAGCTCCACCGTCGCGAAGGTCAGCGCGAGCATCCGGTCGGTCACGTCCGGGATGCCGGCGTAGATCTCGGCGCCGGCCAGGTGCAGCTCCGCGGCCCGCCGGTGGTCGCCGTCCGCGGCGGCCAGCGCGCCGGTCACCGTCCGCCGCGCCGCCTCCGACCAGGGCGTGCGGTGACCCACCTGGTCCAGCATCATGCGCACCCGGGCCGCCGAGTCCCGCCCGGCGAGGCTGGCCGCGTACCCGGCCGCCGCGATCCACTCGCCGCTGGCCAGGGCCGGCACGGCCGACCAGGAGTCGGCCAGTTCGTCGATCAGCGCCGCCGCCTCCTCCCGGTGCCCCTGCAACGCCCGGCAGAGCGCGCCCATCCCCAGCATCGTCCAGTGCAACCGGTGGAAGCCGCTGCGCCGCGCGGCGTCGAGCGCGGCCGCCACGTCGTCGCGGAACGCGCCGACGTCGCCGGCCTGGGCGCGGGCCGGCGGCACCCGCCCGCCCCGCAGCACCAGCAGGCAGGAACGCAGGCCACGGACCTGCATGTCCCAGCTGCCCGTCGGGGTGTCCACGAAGGCCTCGGCGGCGGCCAGCAGCCGGTCGAAGTCGCCCTCGAACCAGGCGCGCATCGCCTCCGCCGAGTAGCTCGTGGTCAGCGTCTGCCCGCTGGCCTTGCGCTTCGGCAACGACGAGAGCAGCGCGTCGGAGCGCAGCCAGTCGCCCTCCTCGCAGACGGCGTAGACGAGGTTCTGGATGGCCCGGGGCAGGGCGATCAGCTGGTTGGCGCGGCTGACCTCCACGATCGCGTGCAGCTCGTCCAGGCCGGACCGGTCGCCCGCCTGGTAGCGGGCGATGGCCGAGGTGATCTGGGCGTTGGTCCGGGTCTCGGTCAGCCCCAGCCGCTCGCCGATCTCCGCCGCCCGTTCGGCCGCGGCCACCGCCGGATCCCGCTCGTAGTTCAGCATGTGCAGCCGGCCCAGCTCGGCGTAGGCGTCCGCCTTCTGGGGGCTGTCCGGCAGCGGGGCGAAGAGCTGCACGGCCCGGTCCAGGCAGGCCAGGGCGGCGGCCCGGTCGGCGCGCAGCCACGCGGCCTGACCGAGCAGCGTCCAGGCGCGTGCCGCGCAGGCGTCGTCGCCGTGCGCCAGCAGCCGGTCGGCGAGCGCCTGCACCTGCTCGGGGCCGCCGCCGGAGAGGAAGCCGTTGCCGTCCCGGTAGAAGGAGATCTCGGTGCTGAGCAGCTCCAGCTGGAGCCGGCCGACCGGGTCGGAGTCGTCGGCCAGTCCGAGCGCCCGGCCCGCGTGGCTCGCCGCGACGTCGAGGCTGTGCAGCGCGTACGCCCGGCGGGCCGCCCGGTGCAGCGCGGCCCGGGCGGCGCTGGCGAAGCCACTGATCTCCACGCCCAGCGTCCGGGCGATCTCGTGGGCCGCCCACCGGTGGTGGGCCAGCACCTCGGCCAGGTCGGTGTCCCGGCTCTGCGAGAGCATGTCCAGCCACTGCGCCGTCCGCTCGTGCCGCGCCACCCGCTCGGTGCGGGGCAGCCGCTGGTAGCAGACGTCGCGCACCAGCACGTGCCGGAACCGGTACTCCGGCTGCCCGGCCATGGTGGAGGCGGCCTGCTCGTGCACGAAGTCGCGCTGCTCCAGCCGGCGCAGCGCGCGCTCCACCGACTCGACGGGCTGCCCGAGCGCGGCGGCCACGGCCCCCGGCCAGAACTGCACGCCGACCACGGCGGCGGCCAGCAGCACCGTGCGTTCCTTGGCGTCGAGCAGGTCGATGCGGTTGGCGATGACGGCGTGCACGCTCTCCGGCATCGGCAGGTCGAGGTGCTTCTCCAGCGACCAGCCCCGCCCGGACTGACGCAGCGCGCCCTGCTCGATGAGCATCCGGACGTACTCGTGGGCGTAGAGCGGGTTGCCGCCGGCGACCTCGATCAGCGGGGTGAGCATGTCGGCGGAGAAGGCCGCCCGGCCGAACAGGTGGGCGTAGAGCGCGGCGATGCCCGTGTCCCGCAGCGGGGGCAGGGTGATGGTCACCGAGCCGGTGATCGTCCCCGCCCAGCTCGGGTCCCGGTCGATGAGTTCGGGCCGGGCGGTGCAGAGCAGCAGCAGCGGCACGTCCCGGGCGGCGGTGCCGAGCAGCTCCACGAAGCGCAGCATCGCGTCGTCGGCCCAGTGCAGGTCCTCGAAGACCAGCACGGTCGGCCGGCGCGCGGCCAGGGCGAGCAGGAAGCGCCGCCACGCCGACTCGGTCTCCTCGGCCGGCAGCGCGGTCCCCGGCAGGCCCACCAGCGGCCGCAGGGCGTCGACGAGGCGCTGCCGCTCGCCCGGGCCGACCAGCTCGCCGACGGCCGAGGCGAGCCGCTGGGCGGCGCTGGACGCCGGGTCGGTGTCCAGGATGCCGGCCTCGGACTTGACGATGTCCGCCAGCGCCGCGAACGTCACGTTCTCGCCGAACGGCGGGCACCGCCCGATCCGCCAGGTCAGCGGCTCGTCGACCAGCCGGTCCACGTGCCGGTACAGCTCCCGCACCAGCCGGCTCTTGCCCAGCCCGGCCCGGCCGAAGACGGTCACCACCTGCGGGCGCCGGTCGCGCAGCGACCGGTGCAGGGCGTTGACCAGCATCCCCAGCTCGTGTTCGCGGTCGATCAGCGGCGTGACGTCCGGCTGCCGGTCGGTCGGCTGCCGGCGGACCGGGGACAGGGCCAGCCACACCTCGGTCGTCGTCGACCGCCCGCGCAGGGTGACCGGCGGCTGTTCGGAGTAGCGGATGGCGTCCCGGGTGAGGCCGTGCGTCACGCCGCAGACCAGCACCCCGCCCGGCGGCGCGACGGACTGCATCCGGGAGGCCGTGTTGACCACGTCGCCGGCCACGATCGCCTGGCCGCCGTCGCGGGCGGCGGCCACGTCGACCAGCGCCTCGCCGGTGGCCACCCCGACCCGGAAGCGCAGCGCGTCCGCGCCGGTGGGGGCGAACCGGGTCAGCACCCGTTGCAGCTCCAGGCCGGCCCGGACGCAGCGCAGCGCGTCGGTCTCGGTCGCCACGGGCGCGCCGAACAGGGCCATCACCGCGTCGCCGATGTACTTCTCCACCACCCCGCCGTACTGCCCGACGACCCGGCGGGCGGCCGAGAAGAACCCGGTCTGCATGCCGCGCACCAGTTCCGGGTCCGCCCGCTCGACGTACGGGGTGAAGTCGATCAGGTCGACGAAGAGCACGCTGACCCGGCGGCGGTCCTCCTGCGGGGCCGGCTGCCGCTGGGTGCCCGGCCGGGCCGCGCCGCAGGAGGTGCAGAACGCCACGTCCCGCGCGAGCGGGCGGAGGCAGTGCGGACAGACCGCGCCCAGCTCGTTGCCGCAGCCGCCGCAGAAGCGGTCGCCCCCGGCGGCCGTGCGTCCACAGCGGTCACACTGCGTGGCGATGACACCCTCCACTGGCGATCCCGCCGGCGCCGGGATCGGCACCGTGCAGGTGTCAGTATCGCTGTCTGTCCAGTTGTCGGGTACCGGGCTGTTGGCTTGTGGACAGTCCACCGGCCGGTCCTGCGGTTACAGTCAGGCGGCTGATTTTCGACCATTGACCACAGGGGGATTCCCGATGGTGTACGTGATGTTGCAGAGCGACTGGACCGACGGCAACGGGGTGAGCCACCTCGCGGGCGACTCCGTCGACGTGGACGCCGCCACGCTGGCCGCGCTCCAGGCGCAGGGGATCGTCAGCGAGCAGTCCGGCGGCGGCAAGGACGGCACGGAGTGGGTCGGGCCGGGCAGCACCACCAACTGGGTCGGGCCGGGCAGCGCCACTCCCTGACACCCCCACACGCGGAAGGGGCCGGAGCAACCGCTCCGGCCCCTTCTTCGCGTACGTCTCAGCGCTCGCTCATCCCGGCGCGGCGGCGCAGCGCCGCCACGTCGGTGACCACGATCCGCCGGCCCTCCGTGCGCAGCCAGCCCCGGTTGGCGAACGACCCGATGGCCTGGTTGACGCTCTGCCGCGAGCCGCCGGCCATCTCCGCGAGCTGGCTCTGGTTGAGCTCGATGGTGATCATCGGGGCCTGGCTCTCGCCGGCCAGCCGCACCAGGGTCTTGGCCACCCGGCCGGGCAGGTCCAGGAAGACGTGGTCGGCGTTCTGCTCGGTCAGCCGGCGGATCAGCCCGCCGAGCGAGCGCATCACGGCGTCGAGGATGCGCGGGTTGGAATGCACCAGCTCCATGAACGCGCCCCGGGACAGCGCGAGGGCCGCGCTGTCCTCGATCGCCTCGGCCGAGGCCGAGCGGGTGGACGCGTCGAGCAGGGAGACCTCGCCCAGCACGTCGGGCGGACGGATGACGTGCAGCACGGCGCGCTCGCCGGTCGGCGCGGTGCGGAAGACCGCGATCGCGCCCCGGCGCAGGACGATGAGGGACTCGCCGGGGTCGTTCTCGACGAAGAGCAACTGACCCTTGCGGTATGTGCGGGGGACCGCCGCGGCGATCACCCGTTGCCGGACCTCCGGCTCCAGCCCGGCGAACATCTCCACACCCGTGAGCGCGTCACCCGGCTCCGGTAGGCGCATCTCCACGGCCCAACCCCTCCCCGGTCAAGGACCACAACTCGCTCACCGGGTGAACCTGAAGGCCCTCGACGAGGTGAACTGACACCGGTTCGGCGTCCGGTAGCGGTACACATCAGATCATGACGCTCCGGTCGCTTGCTGTACACCCCTCAAATCACTTCCGTGACACTCCCGAGCTGCGGCGACCGGCGTGGTGGGAGGCGATCCGGCCGCCCCGCCCGCCGGGACGCCGGGGGCGTGGGCGAGGATGACGGGTGATGGTCTACCGCTATTTCTACGACTGCGAGTTCATCGAGGACGGCCGGCTCGTCGACCTGGTGTCGATCGGCGTCGTCGACGAGTACGGCCGCGAGTTCTACGCCGTCTCGACCGAGTTCGACGACTCGCGGGCCGTGCCCTGGGTGCGCCGCAACGTGCTCGACAAGCTGCCCTCCCCGGCGAACCGTGCCTGGCGCTCCCGCGAGCGCATCCGCGACGAGCTGTACGACTTCCTCGTCGAGCCGGTCCGGGACCGCCCGGGCGAGCAACTGGAGCTCTGGGCCTGGTACGCCGCGTACGACCACGTCGCCCTGGCGCAGCTGTGGGGCGCCATGCCGGCGCTGCCCCGGGAGATCCCCCGGTTCACGAAGGACCTGCGCCAGCTCTGGGACGACCGGGGCCGGCCGCCCCTGCCGGACGCCGACGCGGCGCGGCACGACGCGCTGGTCGACGCCCGACACAACCTGGCCCGGTGGCGGGCGATGACCGGTTCGTAGGTTTGGTCGGTTCTGTCCCGGGCACCGG
The DNA here is from genome assembly GCF_040640035.1 of Micromonospora sp. NPDC023633. Classification (NCBI taxonomy): domain Bacteria; kingdom Bacillati; phylum Actinomycetota; class Actinomycetes; order Micromonosporales; family Micromonosporaceae; genus Micromonospora; species Micromonospora sp. NPDC023633. Next base: position 56,818 of record NZ_JBFABB010000033.1, read on the forward strand.
TGCGACGTCGAGCCGATGTGAGGGAGCGTCCCATGAGCAACGAACCGACAAGCGCCGCCGAGGCCCGGGGCCGGGTCACCGAGCTGGTCCGGGAGGCGCGGATCTGCATGCTGACCACGACCGCGGTGGACGGCCGGATGGTGAGCCGTCCGATGGGCCTGCAGGAGGCGGAGTTCGACGGGGACCTGTGGTTCTTCGCGTACGCCGACTCCGCCAAGGTCCGGCAGATCCGCGTGAACCCGGAGGTCAACGTCTCCTTCTCCGACTCCCGGCGCAACGCCTGGGTGTCGGTCTCGGGCACGGCTCGGGAGGGGTACGACCGGGCGAAGGCCGAACAGCTGTGGAACCCGCTGCTGAAGGCCTGGTTCCCGGACCACCCTGGTCAAGGTGCACGCCAGCTCCGCGGAGTACTGGGACTCGCCGTCGAGCACAGTGGTCAACCTGTTCGGCTACGCGAAGGCGGCGGTGACCGGCAAGCCGCCGAAGGCGGGGGAGAACCGCGAGGTCAGCTACTGACCGGTAGGGCGACCGGCCGGTGGAACCGGCCCGGGGCGCGGTGTCGGCGCACACCCGCGGCGACTACAGTGCGCACTGACGGCCCGCCCCGGGCCGGCAACGGCGCCGATGGTCTGATCCGACACATATCCTGGGGCAAATCGGGCTACACCTGATGCTCCAGGAGGATGAGCAGATCATGCGTATCGGCGTGCTCACCGGCGGCGGCGACTGCCCAGGTCTCAACGCGGTCATCCGGGCGGTGGTCCGCAAGGGCGTCGCCAGCTACGGCCACGAGTTCGTGGGTTTCCGGGACGGCTGGAAGGGCCCGTTGGAGGGCCTGTCCCGCCCCCTGGGCATCGCGGAGGTCCGCGGCATCCTGCCGCGCGGCGGCACCATCCTCGGTTCGTCCCGGACCAATCCCTTCAAGATCGAGAACGGCGTCGAGCGGATCAAGGAGAACCTCGCCGCGCAGGGCGTGGACGCGCTCATCGCGATCGGCGGCGAGGACACCCTCGGCGTGGCCACCAAGCTGCACGAGCTCGGGGTCCACGTGATCGGCGTGCCGAAGACTATCGACAACGACCTCGGCGCCACCGACTACACCTTCGGCTTCGACACCGCCGTCAACATCGCGATGGAGGCGATCGACCGGCTGCACACCACCGCCGAGAGCCACCACCGCACCCTGGTGGTCGAGGTGATGGGCCGGCACGCCGGCTGGATCGCCCTGCACGCCGGCCTGGCCGGCGGCGCCAACGTGATCCTGCTGCCGGAGCGGCAGTTCGACGTCGAGCAGGTCGCCGGCTACGTCGAGAAGCGCTTCCAGCACCAGTACGCCCCGATCGTCGTGGTCGCCGAGGGCGCCCAGCCGCTGGACGGCCAGATGGTCCTGCACAACCAGGAGCTCGACGCGTTCGGCCACGTCCGCCTCGGCGGCATCGGCCAGTGGCTCGCCGAGCAGCTGGAGGCCAAGACCGGCAAGGAGGCCCGCACGGTCGTGCTCGGGCACATCCAGCGCGGCGGCACCCCGAGCGCCTTCGACCGGGTGCTCGCCACCCGGCTCGGCCTCCAGGCGATCGACGCGGCCCACGAGGGCGACTGGGGCAAGATGGTCGCCATGCAGAGCACGGACATCGTCCGCGTCCCGCTGGCCGAGGCCACCCGCGAGCTGAAGACCGTGCCGCTGGAGCGGTACGCCGAGGCCGAGGTCTTCTTCGGCAGCTGATCCATCCGCGGCCCGAGTCGGTGCACGCGAGCCAGACTTCGGCGGCGCTGTCGCTCGGACTGTCTCCGTTCTCGGTGAATCGGCTGATCG
>NZ_JBFABB010000034.1:0-58544 GCF_040640035.1 Micromonospora sp. NPDC023633
CCGGCCGGTGTGACCCGGCCGGCGGGCGGGGCGCTGACCGCCCGGTGTGCGGCGCTGCTGCATCGTCACACCCCTCCCCCGAGGCCTCGCGCGTCTCAGGCGGAACGGTAGCGCGGGAAGGCGCCCGCTCCGGCGTACCGCGCCGCGTCGGCCAGCTCCTCCTCGATCCGCAGGAGCTGGTTGTACTTCGCGACCCGGTCCGAGCGGGCCGGGGCGCCGGTCTTGATCTGGCCGCAGCCCGTGGCCACCGCCAGGTCCGCGATGGTGGTGTCCTCGGTCTCGCCGGAGCGGTGGCTCATCATGCACTTGAAGCCGGCCCGGTGGGCCAGGTCCACCGCGTCCAGGGTCTCGGTCAGCGAACCGATCTGGTTGACCTTGACCAGGACGGCGTTGGCGGCCTTCTCGGCGATGCCGCGGGCGATCCGCTGCGGGTTAGTGACGAACAGGTCGTCGCCGACGATCTGGACGCGGTCGCCGAGCGAGGCGGTCAGCGTCTGCCAGCCGATCCAGTCGTCCTCGGCCAGCGGGTCCTCGATCGACACGATCGGGTAGTCGCCGGCGAGCTTGGTGTAGTAGTTGCTCATCTCCTCGGCGGTCTTCGCGGTGCCCTCGAAGGTGTAGGTGCCGTTGTCGAAGAACTCCGTGGCGGCCACGTCGAGCGCGAAGACGATGTCGGTGCCGAGCCGGTAGCCGGCCTTCTCCACCGCCTCGGCGATCAGGTCCAGGGCAGCGGCGTTGGTGGGCAGGTTCGGCGCGAAGCCGCCCTCGTCGCCGAGGCCGGTGGAGAGCTCCTTCTTCTTCAGCACCGACTTGAGCGCGTGGTAGACCTCCGCGCCGGAGCGCAGCGCCTCGCGGAAGCTGGGCGCGCCGATCGGCGCGATCATGAACTCCTGGATGTCGACGTTCGAGTCCGCGTGCGCGCCACCGTTGAGGATGTTCATCATCGGCACCGGCAGCAGGTGCGCGTTCGGGCCGCCCAGGTAGCGGAAGAGGCTCAGCTCGGCGCTGCCGGCCGCCGCCTTGGCCACCGCCAGGGAGACGCCGAGGATGGCGTTCGCGCCCAGCTCGGACTTGCTGTCGGTGCCGTCGATGTCGAGCATCTTCTGGTCGATCAGCCGCTGCTCGCTGGCCTCGTAGCCGATCAGCTCGTCGACGATCTTGTCCTCGATGTTCGAGACCGCCTTCTCGACACCCTTGCCCTGGTAGCGGTCGGCGTCACCGTCGCGCAGCTCGATCGCCTCGAAGGCGCCCGTGGAGGCGCCGGAGGGCACCGCCGCCCGGGCGATCGTGCCGTCGTCGAGCCCGACCTCGACCTCGACGGTCGGGTTGCCCCGCGAGTCCAGAATCTCCCGCGCGACGATTCCCTCGATGGTTGCCACTGAGTCGCTCCTCGTTAGTGTGTTCCGGTCCGGTGTGGGCCGCGACGGTGCGGCTGAGGCAGTTGTTGAACGCAGCGTATCGGGCGACGCTCGGACGCGGGCGGTCCGGGCGCTCGTCGGCCCGGCCCGAAACCTGCCTCCGGGCAATGCTTTACACGGACATTCCCGGATTCTCGTGTCTCAACCGGCAACGGGTTTGCGCGCGGTTGACCCGATCGGCCAGGCTGGTCGCCATGCCCGCCGCCTCGACCACCCTCCGCATGCTCGCCGTGTCGGTCATCGCGTCGCTCACGGTGACCGGTTGTCAGACCCTCGACGACGCCGGCCGGGCGATCGGGCGGGCCGACCTGGTGAACGACATGGCCGCCCGGCTCGACCGGGCGCTGGAGCTGACCTACTCCGCCGACTACCAACTCCCCGGCGGGCAGACCGCCACCATCGCCCAGGCCCAGGACCCGGCCCGCTCCGCGTACACCTGGCCCGGCGGCAAGCTCACCGTCACCCCCGAGGCGACGACCCGCTGCGAGACCACGGCCGGCCGGGCGACCTGCACCCTGGAGGCCCCGCCCGCGCCCAACGCGAAGCCCACGGTGGCCATGTTCACCGAGGCCAAGCAGCGAGGGCTGGTCACGCCGCCGATCGTCGTGGGGCTGCTCACCACCGCCGCGCTGGACCCGGAGGCGGTGATCGCCCAGAGCGACACCACCCTCGCCGGCCACCACGCCACCTGCGTGGACGTGGAGCAGTCCGCCGGCGACTTCACCGCCTGCGTGACCACCGAGGGCGCGCTGGGCAGCTTCACCGGCCAGGTCGACGGCAGGCAGGTCGAGCTGGCGCTGAGCCGCTACCGCGAGACGGTCGACGGCACCGCGTTCGACCTCCCGCCCGACGCCGGCGTCGTGGACCGCCGCCCGGCCAACTCGTGACGGACCCCGCCGGCGGGTTCGTGCCCGGAGCCGACCGGAGCGCCGCGCCCGCGCCCACCGACCTGGCCGTGCCGGTCGCCGGGCGCAAGCTGCTGACCACGCCCGACGGCGGCTTCCCCCGGGTGGGCGACCTGCCGGACTACACCGCGTGGGTGCCGCTCGGCACGCTGGACGGCGTGCCCGCCTGGGCCGCCGACCTCGACGGGGCCGAGGACCGCCCCGGACGTGGCTGGGCCTCCCTCGCCGCCGAGCTGCCCGGTCCCCTCGCCGCGCTCGCCGGCCGGGCGCTGACCGTGGTCACCTGGCGGCGCACCCACCGCTGGTGCGGCGCCTGCCGCGCGGAGCTGGCCGACGTGCCGGGCGAGTCGGCCCGCCGCTGCCCCGGCTGCGACCTGTACGTCCCCATCCGGCTCTCCCCGGCGGTGCTGGTGGCGATCACCCGCCCGGGACCCGCCGACCGCCCGGCGGAACTGCTGCTGGTGCGGCACGCGTACGGGCCGACCGGGATGTGGGCGCTGGTCGCCGGGTTCGTCGAGGCCGGCGAGACGCTGGAGGCGGCGGCCCACCGCGAGGTCGGCGAGGAGGTCGGGCTCGCCCTCGACCGGCTGACCTACTTCGGCAGCCAGCCGTGGGCGATGTCCGGCCCCGGCGTCCTGCTCACCGGCTTCACGGCCACCGCCGCCGACGCAGGCGCCGAGCCGGTGGTGGACGGGCGGGAGCTGACCGAGGCGCGCTGGTTCCCCCTCGACGGGCTGCCGGCGGAGCTACCGCCCGCGTACTCCATCTCGCGCTGGCTGATCGACGCGACGGTGACCTCCGCGCGGCGCTGAGCCGGCGCCTGTCAGCAGGGGCCCTGCCTCATGCGCCGAGCAGGGTGCGCAGGTGGCGCGGGGGCGGGCAGTCGTGGGCCAGCATCGCGTCGTGCCAGTCGCGCACCGACACGTCGGCCGGGCGGGCGGCGGCGATCGCGGCCATCTCGCTGTAGCCGACGAAGTACGTGGAGAGCTGCGTCGAGGTGAGCAGCGCACGCCGCCACTTGCCGGCCGCCTCGCCCTCCTCCTGGAAGCCCCGCCCGGTCATCAGCGCCATCGCCTCGGCCTCCGGCAGCTCCTCGCAGTGCACGAGCTGGTCCAGCAGCGCGTTGATGGTCATCCGGAGCTGCATCTTGAGCTGCTGCAACCGCACCGGCAGGCCGCCGAAGCCGAGGCCGGCCATCAGCTCCTCCGTGTAGACCGCCCAGCCCTCGATGAAGGGCCCCGACTCGGTCAGCGCGCGGACCCGGGTGGGACCGACGTGCCGGCGGGCGTGGGCGAGCTGGAGGAAGTGCCCCGGCATCGCCTCGTGCACCGTCAGGTTGCGGATCATGTGGTCGTTGTACTCCCGGTAGAACGACTCGACCCGGTGCGCGGGCCAGTCCGCCGGGGTGGGCGCGATGCAGTAGAAGGTCGGCACGTCCGCCGTCTCCAGCGGGCCGGGCGAGTCGCAGTAGGCGACCGCCACGCCCCGGGCGAACTGGGGCATCTCCTGGATCACGCACGGGTCGTCGACCAGGGTGATCAGGTCGTGGGCGCGCACGAAGTCGGTCGCCTCGTCCAGGGTGACCGAGGCGAGGTCGACGATGGTGTGGTCGTCCGGGTGCTCGGCGGCCAGCAGGTCCAGCGCCCGGCGTACCGTCTCGTCGTCCGCCGCGCCGCCCACCAGCTCGACGGCCGCCGCGCGGATCTCCTCGCCGACCCGGTCCAGGTTGGCCCAGGCCCGGCGCTGGATCTCGGCGGCGCCCAGCTCGGTGTCGAGGGTGTGCCAGAGCCGCGCCTCCCAGCGGCGACGGCCCAGCCGCGGGTCCCGCCCGGGGCCGGCGTCGGCGGCCAGGCCCTGACGCAGCCACGCGACGAACTCCTCCAGCGCCGCGATCGCCGCGGTGGCCGCCGGCTCGACCCGGTCGTACAGGGCGGGGGCCTGCGCGAGCAGCGCCGGCACCTCGTCGCGGATCAGCGCCGCCGTGCCGGTGAACTGCCCGACCGCCGTCTCGGCGTGGATCCGCGGCATGTCGCGCAGCGTCGCGCGCGCGGTCGCCAGCGCGTCCGGTACGGCGGCGAGCCGGCCGGCCAGGCTGGTCAGCCGGACGTCGACCGGGGCGTACGGGCGGGCGAGCAACGCGTGCAGCAACGGCCCGGGGTTGTGCCGCAGCGGGTCCCACTCGTGCGCGCGGATGTCGCTGAACTCGAACAGCTCCCGGTCCACGAACGAGGTGAGCAGCGCGTGGTCGACGCGCTGCTCGACGTCCAGGGCGTCCGGGTCCAGCTCGGCGAGCGCGTCCGCGGCCTCCTTGAGCATGGCCTGGTCGGCCGCGACCGCCTCGGCGGAGAGGTCCGGCAACCGGTCGTCGTACCGGTGGTCGCCGGTGGAGGTCGCGAGCCCCGGACGGCTCTCCAGCAACGCGTCGACGATCCGCTCCGCGAGCGGCACAAACGATTCCACCCGCCGACCCTACCGGCGTTCGGCGGTCCTCACGGCGTCCGCGTAGGCGAGGGCGGCGCGGCGCAGGGCCGCCTCCGGGTCCAGGCCCGCCTCGCGGGCCGCCGCGACCGTGGCGAGCAGGCTCGCGCCGAGCCGCGCCTCCGGGTCCACCTGAGACTCCGCGAGGGGCGGCGGTACGGCGAGGCCGACCCGCCCGGCGCGCTCCAGGATCTTGGCGGCCAGGGCGAGGGCGGGCTGGCTCAACGCGATGCCGTCCAGCACCGAGTCACGCGCCTTCTCGGCCCGCTTGATCCGCTCCCAGCTGGCTTCGATCTCCTCCAGGGTGCCCGCCGCCGCGTCGGCGAAGACGTGCGGGTTGCGCCGGACCATCTTGTCGACCAGCCCGCCGGCCACGTCGTCGACGGTCCACCGCTCCCCCTCGGGCAGCTCCTCGGCGAGCCGGGCGTGCAGCACCACCTGGAGCAGCACGTCGCCCAGTTCCTCGCGCAGCGCGTCGGTGTCCCCGGCGTTGATCGCGTCGTACGCCTCGTAGCACTCCTCGATCAGGAAGCCGGCGAGGCTGCGGTGGGTCTGCGCCCGCTTCCAGGGGTCGCCGCCCGGCGAGGCCAGCCGGTCCATCACCGCCACCGCGTCGAGCAGCCGGGCGCCCGGCGGGTCCCAGGAGCCGTACATCAGCTCCAGCTCGGCCAGGCCGGGCTCGCGCGCCAGCCGCAGGCCCAGCTCCCGGGCCAGCGACTCGTCGCCGGCCGGGCCGGCCAGCCACACCGCCACGCCGTGCGCCGCCGCCGCGTCGAGCAGCGCCTGCGTCGCCGGGCCGTCGACGACCGTGACCTCGGCGCCCGCCGTGCGGACCGCCGTCGCCAGCTCGCTCTCCGCCCCGGCCAGCACCGGATGCCCGCGTACGACGTCCCAGGCGGCGGCGGTCAGCAGCCCGGCCGGCAGCCGGGGCGAGGTGACGAGCAGGACGATCCGCGCGGGCATGCTCAGCTGTCGGTCCCGCCGGCCGCCTGCGGTGCGCCGGTGGGCAGCGGATCCGGGGTGGAGACGTCGGTGACCGCGTCGGAGCCGGCCTCGCCCAGCGGCACGCTGACCGCCGGCGCGTTGCCGGAGAAGCTCAGCACCGGGAACTCCAGCGGGCGGTAGCGGGGGTTGACCGTCACGTCGTAGGCGGCGACCGCCTCGGCCAGCGACTTGCGGGTGGCCAGCGCGGTGCGCAGCTGCTCGCCGTCGAGCTGGCGGGCGGCCGCCTCGTCCGGCACGTCGGCCGGGATGGCGCCCGCCTTGCGGCCCGCTGCCACCACGTCGGCCAGGTCCTGCGCGGTCGGCTCGGCCGGCGCCCCGGTCGGCACGCCGGACAGGCAGTTGTAGAGCTCGGCGACCTGGCGCACGTAGCCGGTGTCGGGCGTGAGGCCGAACTGCTGCGCGAGCTGCTCCGGCGCCACCTGCCCGCGCGGCTGGTAGTTCTTCTCGGCGGAGACCCGCTCGCAGACCTCGGCCAGCACCAGCACGCTGACGACCTGGCCGCGCCCGGGCAGCTGCGGCGCCTGCGCCGGGGGCCGCCCGTCGGGCGCCTCGGGCTGCCCGGTCGGTGCCGGGTTCTTCGCCCGCAGGTCGTCGACGACCCCGGTGACGGCATCCTCGGTGATCCGCAGGTCGCCGACGTAGGCGGCGACACCGGGCTCGGCACGGCAACCGGAGAGGGCGACGAGGCCGAGCGCCACGCTGGCGACGGCGGCAAGACGGCGAGCACGCATGACGGTCACTCTCTCATGCCGCCCGGGGCCCGCGTGACGCCGCCCACCTGTCTGGCCACGCACGTCCGGCCCTCACCGGGCGGAGGCTCCCGCCATCGCCGGCTCGCCCAGGACGTCGGAGAGGAGCTGGGCGCACCACTCCAGCAGGGCCTGGTCGCGCAGCGGCTCGCCGCCCACCCGCCGGGTGCTCGGCCGGGGCACGCTGACCTGGTCGAGGGCCTGCTTGTAGACCGAGTCCGGGTGGTAGCGCTTGAGCCGCAGCTGCTTCGAGTCGGGCAGCGGCAACGGGCCGAACCGGATGTGCTTGCCCTGCATGGAGACGTCGGTCAGGCCGTAGCGGCGGGCCAGCAGCCGGAACCGGGCCACGGCGACCAGGTTCTGCACCGGGGCGGGCGGCTCGCCGTAGCGGTCCGTCATCTCCGCGACCACCTCGCGCAGTCGCTCCTCGTCGCGGGCCTCGGCGAGCTTGCGGTACATCTCCAGACGCAGCCGCTCGACGCTCACGTAGTCGTGCGGCAGGTGCGCGTCGATCGGCAGGTCGACCTTGACCTCGGTCTCCTCCTCCGGGCGCTCGCCCTTGAACGCGGAGACCGCCTCGCCGACCATCCGCACGTAGAGGTCGAAGCCGACGCCCTCGATGTGCCCGGACTGCTCGCCGCCGAGCAGGTTGCCGGCGCCCCGGATCTCCAGGTCCTTCATCGCCACGTACATGCCGGCGCCCAGCTCGGTGTGCTGGGCGATGGTGGCCAGCCGCTCGTGGGCGTGCTCGGTGAGCGGCTTCTCCGGTGGGTAGAGGAAGTAGGCGTACGCCCGCTCCCGGCCCCGGCCGACCCGGCCGCGGATCTGGTGCAGCTGGGCCAGGCCGAGCAGGTCGGCCCGCTCCACGATCAGGGTGTTGGCGTTCGGGATGTCGATGCCGGACTCCACGATCGTGGTGCAGACCAGCACGTCGAACTCCTTCTCCCAGAAGCCGACCATGACCTTCTCCAGGGCCTCCTCGCCCATCTGGCCGTGCGCCACCGCGACCCGCGCCTCGGGCACCAGCTCGCGCAGCTTCCGGGCCGTCTTCTCGATCGACTCGACCCGGTTGTGCAGGTAGAAAACCTGCCCGTCGCGCAGCAGCTCGCGGTGGATGGAGGCGGCCACCTGCCGCTCGTCGTACGCCCCGACGAAGGTGAGCACCGGGTGCCGCTCCTCCGGCGGGGTGGCGATGGTCGACATCTCCCGGATGCCGGTGATCGCCATCTCCAGGGTGCGCGGGATCGGGGTGGCCGACATGCTCAGCACGTCGACCGAGGCGCGCATCGTCTTCAGGTGCTCCTTGTGCTCGACGCCGAAGCGCTGCTCCTCGTCGACGATGACCAGGCCGAGCGACTTGAACCGGGTGGCCGCCTGGAGCAGCCGGTGGGTGCCGATGACGATGTCGGCGGTGCCCGCGGCGGCCATCTCCAGGGTTCGCTCGGCCTCCTTCGGCGTCTGGAAGCGGGAGAGCTGCTTGATGGTCACCGGGAACTGGCTCATCCGCTCGGCGAACGTGTTGTAGTGCTGCTGCACCAGCAGCGTGGTGGGCACCAGCACCGCCACCTGCTTGCCGTCCTGCACCGCCTTGAACGCCGCCCGGACCGCGATCTCCGTCTTGCCGTAGCCGACGTCGCCGCAGATGAGCCGGTCCATCGGGACGGTCTGCTCCATGTCCCGCTTGACCTCCTCGATGGCGGCGAGCTGGTCCGGCGTCTCCTGCCACGGGAAGGCGTCCTCAAGCTCCCGCTGCCACGGCGTGTCGGGGCCGAAGTTGTGCCCCTTGGAGGCCTTACGGGCGGCGTAGAGCTGGATGAGCTGGGCGGCGATCTCCTTGACCGCCTTGCGGGCCCGGGCCTTGGACTTCTGCCAGTCCGAGCCGCCCATCTTGTGCAGGGTGGGCTGCTCGCCGCCGACGTAGCGGGAGAGCTGGTCGAGCTGGTCGGTGGGGACGAAGAGCCGGTCGCCGGGCTGGCCGCGCTTGCTCGGGGCGTACTCGATGACCAGGTATTCCCGGGACGCGCCGTTGACGGTGCGCTGCACCAGCTCGACGTAGCGGCCGATGCCGTGCTGCTCGTGCACGACGTGGTCGCCGGCCTTGAGCTCCAGGGGGTCGATCGTGTTGCGCCGCCGGCTCGGCATCCTGCGCATGTCCCGGGTGGAGGTGCCCCGCCCGCCGGTGACGTCGTTGCCGGTGAGCAGCACGAACCGGGACGCCTCGTCGACGAAGCCGCTGTTCAGGCTGCCGCAGGCGACCAGCACCTCGCCGGGGGCGGGCGCGGTCGGGATCTCCTCGGTCAGCCGCGCGCCGAGGCCGGCGTCGCGGAGCACCTCGACCGCCCGCTGGGCGGGGCCGTGCCCCTCGAAGACCAGCGCGATCGACCAGCCCTCGCCCGCCCAGCGCGTGAGGTCGTCGACCACCCGGACGGTCTCGCCGTGGTAGAGCGGGGCCGGCTGCGCGGCCAGGGTCACCGCGATCGCGTCGTCGGGGGTGACGTCGGCCGCCTCCGGCCCGTCCTCCCAGGGCTGCCGCTCCGGAGCCGCGTCCGCCTCCACCAGGCCGAACGGCGACAGCGTCCACCAGGGCTGGCGCAGCTTCGCCGCGACGGCGCGTACCTCCGCCAGGGTCTTGAAGGCGGCGGCGCCGAGGTCGACCGGGGCCTGGCCACCGACGGCGGCCGCGGCCCAGCTCGCCTGGAGGAACTCGTCGGAGGTACGCACCAGGTCGTGCGCCCGGGTGCGGATCCGCTCCGGGTCGCACAGCAGCACGTGGGTGCCGGCCGGCATGGCGTCCAGCAGCAACTCCATCGAGTCGGCGCCGATCAGCGCCGGGGCGAGGGACTCCATCCCCTCCACCGGGATGCCCTCGGCCAGCTTGTCGAGGATCTCGGCCAGCTCCGGGTGCTCCTCGGCGAGGGCGGCGGCCCGCTTGCGCACCGACGGGGTGAGCAGCAGTTCCCGGCACGGCGGCGCCCACAGCTGCGGCACCTGCTCGATGGTGCGCTGGTCGGCGACGGCGAAGGTGCGGATCTCCTCCACCTCGTCGCCCCAGAACTCGACCCGCGACGGGTGCTCGTCGGTGGGCGGGAAGATGTCGAGGATGCCGCCGCGCACGGCGAACTCGCCCCGCTTGGTGACCAGGTCGACCCGCGCGTACGCCATGTCGATGAGCCGGCGGGCGACCTCCTCCAGGTCGGCCTCCTGCCCGGCGGCCAGCTGCACCGGCTCGAGGTCGCCGAGCCCCTTGAGCTGCGGTTGCAGCAACGACCGGACGGGCGCCACGACCACCCGCAGCGGGCCGGTGCGGCCGTGCGCGTCCGCCGATCCGGGGTGCGCCAGCCGGCGCAGCACGGCCAGCCGCCGGCCGACCGTGTCGGAGCGGGGCGACAGGCGCTCGTGCGGCAGCGTCTCCCAGGACGGGAACACCGTCACCTGCTCGGGCGGGAGCAGGCTGCCCAGCGCGGCGGCCAGGTCGTCGGCCTCCCGGGTGGTGGCGGTCACGGCGAGCACCGGACGACCCGCCCCGCCGCCCGACCCGCCGTCGCCGGCCTGGTCGGCCGCGACCGCGGCGACCGCGAACGGGCGCAGCGCGGGCGGTGCGGTGATGTCGAGGCCGTCGACCTGCGCGGCACCGGAGCGCGCCAGGTCACGCGCCCGGGCCAGCCCCGGGTCGGCCAGGGCGGCGGAGAACAGACCGGTGAGCATGAGATCACTTCCAGCGGATGACACGACGATCACCCCTCGCCCGGCTGGACGGGGGGTCCACCGGTCGACACTATCTCTCCGGTCGGACGAACCACCCCCGCGTAGGTTGGATCCTCGACAATCCGCGCAGGGCCACCCGAGGGGAGAACGGATGCCTGAGGGAATCGGCAGCGACCCGCGCCGGAAGACCACGCCCGGCCGGTGGCGGGTGCTGGGGCATCCGGAGGGGATCCTCATCTACGAGGTGCGCTGCATCGTCGAGAGCCACGGCTGGACCGAACCCGCCGTCGAGAGGTTCCACAACCTCATCCTCGGGCGGTCGGGGGCGTACCGGCGGCGGCTCAACGGTCGTACGGCGTTCTCGGACGCCACCTCGGTGCTGCTCACCCGCCCGGGCGACGAGATGTCCGTGTCCCACCCGCTGGGCTGCGGCGACTCGTACACCTGCGTGCAGGTCGACCCGACGGTGCTGGCCGGTCGCCCGGACGGGGCGCGCTGGCTGGAGACCGCCGGCTGGGAGGGCACCTCCGACGCGCCGCTCGACCTGGCACACCGGATGCTCATCGCGGAGTTCCGGCAGGGACTGGACCACTTCGAGATGGCGGAGCGGCTGCACCGCTTCCTCGACGGGGTGCTCCACCTCGCCGACGCCCGGAGGGAACCGCCGGGGACGGACCTCGAACGCGCGGTCGGCCGGCGGCCCGCCACCCAGGCCGCCCACCGTCGCCTCGCCGACCGGGCCCGCGAGGTGCTCACCGCCGGCGACTACTCGCTCGGCCTCGACGAGGTCGCCCGGGAGGTGGGCGCCTCCCCGCACCACCTGAGCCGGGTGTTCCACCGGGTCACCGGCAGCAGCCTCACCGCCTACCGCAACCGGCTGCGGGTCCGGGCGGTGCTGGACACCCTCGCCGAGGCGGACGACCGGCCGCTGCGCGCCGTGGCGGCGGAGCACGGCTTCGCCGACCAGGCCCACCTCACCCGGGTGGTCCGGGACCACGTCGGCCACCCCCCGGCCCACCTGCGCCGCCTCCTCACCCACCCCCGACCGGCCTGACGCGGGCAACCGAGCATCGATGTTCAAGACCAGGGGCCGCCCGGCGACCGAGGATGGAATCCGTCAGCCGGGATCGAGCCGCCGGATCGGCGGCCGCGGGGTGCGCGGACCTGTTCGGGGAGGCCCGCAGCTCCACCCGACTGCGACCTCGGCGACGCCCGAGGTGCCGTCGCCGCCCGCCGGCGGTGCCGTACACCCCCTGTACGGCACTCCGGCGGGCGCGTCAGCCCGGCGGGAAGGATCTTGACGGGGCCGGTCGGCCGTGATCGGCTGCGCTGATGGGCAATCAGTGGCGGGCACAGTTCGACGCGGAGGTCACCTTCGCCAACGGCGGCGGGCTGCGGACGGACGGGTTCCGGCTGGACATCCCCGGCCGCGACATCGCCGACGACGAGCTGGCGGCGCTCTTCGTTCGACACCTCGGGCTGCTGATGGTGGCCGAGGTGCGGATCACCGGCCGGACGATCGTCGAGGAGCCGCACAAGGGCGGCCGGGGCGTGGCGGCCGGAGCCGACCCGCACGGCGTCTCCCGGCGACGGCTGGTCGAGCTGAGCCACGTGGTCACCGACGGCATGACCACCCTGCCGGGCTGGCCGGCGCCGCGGATCACCGAGTGGCTGACCCGGGAGGCGTCCCGGGCCACCTACGCCCCCGGCACGGAGTTCCAGGTGGGGCGGATCGACATGATCGCCAACACCGGCACGTACGTGGACACGCCCGCCCACCGCTTCGCCGAGGGCGCCGACCTCGCCGCCACCGGGCTGGACCGCCTCGCCGACCTGCCCGGCGTCGTGGTCCGGGTGCCGGCCGGCACCCGCGCGGTGGACCGGCTGCTGCTGGCGCCGTACGAGGTCGCGGGGCGGGCGGTGCTGCTGCACACCGGCTGGTCGACGCACTTCGGCACCGACCGGTACGGCGCGCCGGAGGCGCCGTACCTCACCGGGAACGGCGCCCGGGCCCTGGTCGACGCGGGCGCCGCCCTGGTCGGCATCGACTCGATCAACATCGACGACATGAGCCCGGCGGCGGCCGGCGAGCGCCCGGCGCACAGCGCCCTGCTGGCCGCCGGCGTGCCGATCGTGGAGCACCTGACGGGGCTCGACGCGCTGCCCCCGACCGGCTTCCGGTTCACGGCCGCCCCGCCCATGGTGGCCGGCATGGGCACCTTCCCGGTCCGGGCGTTCGCCGTGCTCGACCCCGCCTGACCGACCGCGGACCCGGCAGGGGCGGGGCGCGCGCGAGGGGTGGGTCAGTAGCGGACCGAGACGCGGCGCTCGACGGCGTCGACCCGGATCTCGCCGCCGTACGGGACGATCAGCTGCGGGTCGGTGTGGCCGAGGTCGACGTCGAAGACCACCACCGCGTCCGGGCGGTAGGCGGCGAGCGCCCGGGTGACCGCCTCCCGCTGCGCCTGCGCCCAGTCCCGCCGCTCGTCGGGGGTGTGCGGCCGGTCGAAGTCCCACGCCTTCGGCCGGCCGACGAGGACCGCCGGGAAGCCGGCGAGCAGCCCCCGCTCCCCCATGTTGCGCAGCATCCGGAACACCTCGGTGGCCGGGGGCAGTTCCTCCGAGGTCTCGACCATCAGCACCGACCCGGCCAGGTCCCCGGCCGCCGGCACCCGGTCGGCGGCCAGCAGCCAGTGCAGGATCTCCAGGTTGCCGCCCCAGGTGCGCCCCTCGACGACCGTCGACGGCCCCTGCCAGCGCCAGCCCTCGCCCGGGAGCATCTCCGGCTCGTCGGCCAGCGTCGCCGGGTCCCGCCAGTCGTTCGGCCGGTCGCCCCACTGCGGGGCCGGGGCCAGGTCGTACCAGCCGGAGGTGAAGAGGGCCGCGCGCAGCGAGTCGAAGGTCAGCGGGTGCGGGCTGCCCGACCGGCCGAGGTGCACCAGCACCGACCCGCCGTGGTACGACACGACGCCCAGCCGGTACAGGTGGTTGAGGACGTTCGTGTTGTCGGAGTAGCCGAAGTACGGCTTCGGGTTGGCCCGCAGCACGGCGTCGTCCAGGTGCGGGGTGACCGTGATCAGGTCGTCCCCGCCCACCGTGGCGAGCACGGCGCTGATCGTCGGGTCGGCGAAGGCGGCGGTCAGGTCCCGGGCCCGGTCGCGGGGGTCGGCGTCGAGCACCCGGGTGGTCGGGTACTCCACCGGCTCCAGGTCGAACTCCTCGCGCAGCCGGCGCAGCCCCAGCTCGTACACGTGGGGGAAGATCGCCGGCAGGCCGGCGGAGGGCGATACGACCGCGACCCGGTCTCCCGGTCGGGGCTTGGGGGGATAGTTCGGCGACGTCATGACCGGACGCTACCGAGCGGCGGAACCGGTTTTCCCGGGTCGCGAAACGCCACGTACCGGGCATGAGCCACCCTAGGCTGACGGCGTGGACCAGGAGATCCGCGACAGGCTGCCGCGTACCGCCGCGCTGCTGCTCGGCACCCTGGTGCTCGCCACCGCGTTCATCACCGCGTACGTCGGCGCGCTGCACCGGCCCACGCCGCGCGACGTGCCGGTGGGGGTGGTGCGCGGAGACCAGAAGGCGGAGGCCCTCCTCGCCGCCGTACGCAACCAGACCGACACCCTCGAAGCGGTCGGGTACGACGACCCGGAGGCCGCCGACGACGGCCTGCACACCCGCGAGGTGTACGCGGTGCTCGCCACCACCGCCGAGGGCGGGCTGGTCCTGACCACCGCCAGCGCCGCCGCGCCGGCCGCCACCGACGTCGTCGTCCAGGTGCTCGGCACCGCCGCCCGGCAGGCGGAGATGCCGCTGCGGGTCACCGACGACGTGCCGGTGGCCCCGACCGACCCGCGCGGGCTCGTGCCGTTCTACCTGGCCGTCGGGTACGTGCTGGGCGGCTACCTCGCCGCCACCGTGCTCGGCCTGGGCAACGGCACGGCCCCGCGCAGTCTGCGCCGCGCCGGGCTGCGGATCGCCGCGCTGGCCGCCTACAGCCTGGTGCTCGGGGCCATCGGCGCGGTCGTGGTCGGGCCGGTCCTGGACGTCTGGGACCACGATCTGGTGGGCGTCGCCGCGAGCGGGGCGCTGGCGGTCCTCGCGGCGGCGATGATCGCCTCGGCGGTGCAGGGCTGGCTGGGGCTGTTCGGCACCGGGCTGGTGATCCTGCTGCTGGTCGTGCTCGGCAACCCCGGTTCCGGCGGCATCTACGCCCCCGAGTTCCTCCCCACCTGGCTGCGCGGCATGCACCGGTGGAACGTCCCGGGGCTCGCCACCGACCTGCTCGAATCCGTCGTCTACTTCGACCGCCGGTCGACCGGCTGGCCGCTCGCCGGGCTCACCATCTGGGCGGCGCTGGGCGTGGCGGGTGTGCTCAGCGCCACGCCGTTCCAGGCCCGCCGCCGCGCCGGCCGCCGCACCGCACCCGCCGCCACCAGCGAAGACGCGCCCGGCGCCGGCTGAGGCGCGAGGAAGGGGCGCCTCCCGCGCCACGGGCGATTGCAAGGGTCCCCTCCTTCTCGGCGGGGGACGCGGATACGATCCAGGGAGTCGGACAGCGCTGTCCTTCGTACTCGCGTAAGGAGCGCATCGTGACCGACCAGCACGACCACGACGGCCCCGACGCCGCCCTCCGGGCCGACATCCGTCGCCTCGGCACCCTGCTCGGGCAGACCCTCGCCCGCCAGGAGGGCCGGCCGCTGCTCGACCTCGTCGAGGAGATCCGCGCCCAGGTGCGCTCCGACGCGCCCGCCGCCGCGCAGCGCCTCGCCGGCCTGGACGTCACCACCGGCACCAAGCTGGCCCGCGCCTTCTCCACCTACTTCCACCTGGCCAACATCACCGAGCAGGTGCACCGGGCCCGGGAACTGCGCCGCCGCCGGGCGGTCCAGGGCGGCTGGCTGGACCAGGCGGCCAAGATGATCGCCGAGCGCGGGGTGCCGGCCGAGGAGATCGCCGCGGCGGCCCGGCGGCTGGCGGTACGACCCGTCTTCACCGCCCACCCGACCGAGGCGGCCCGCCGGTCGATCCTGTCGAAGCTGCGCGCCATCGCCGACGAGCTGGACACCGAGACCGCCAACGCGATCCTCTACGGCGCCAGCGACGAGGGCCCGGCCAACCGCCGCCTCGCCGAGCTGCTCGACCTCATGTGGCAGACCGACGAGCTGCGGCTGGACCGGCCGGACCCGACCGACGAGGCCCGCAACGCCATCTACTACCTGCGCGACCTGTACGCCGAGGCCGCCCCGCAGGTCCTCGACGACCTCGCCGACACGCTGCGCACCCTCGGCGTGGAGACCTCCCCGACCGCCCGGCCGTTGTCCTTCGGCACCTGGATCGGCGGCGACCGCGACGGCAACCCGTTCGTCACGCCGGCCGTGACCCGCGAGGTGCTGACCATCCAGCACGAGCACGGCATCGCGGCCACCGAGAAGGCGATGGACCACCTGATCGACGAGGTGTCGGTGTCCCGGCGGCTGCGCGGGGTGTCGCTCGACCTCTCCGCCAGCCTCGCCACCGACCTGGACGCGCTGCCCGAGGTGGCGGCCCGGTTCCGCCGGGTCAACGCCGAGGAGCCCTACCGGCTCAAGGCCCGCTGCGTGAAGGCGAAACTGGCCAACACCCGGCAGCGGCTGCGCCAGGGCACCGCGCACGTGCCCGGGCGGGACTACCGCGGCTCCGCCGAGCTGGTCGCCGACCTGGAGCTGCTGCGCGCCTCGCTGGCCCGCAACGCCGGCCAGCTCACCGCCGTGGGCCGGCTCGCCTCGACCATCCGTACGGTCTCCGCGTTCGGGCTGCACCTGGCGACCATGGACGTCCGGGAGCACGCCGAGGCGCACCACGCGGTGCTCGCCCAGCTCTACGCGGCCGTCGGCGAGGTCCCCGACTACCCGTCGCTGAGCCGGCTGGAGCGGACGAAGCTGCTCGCCGACGAGCTGACCGGCCGCCGGCCGCTCTCCACGCTGGACACCCCGCTGACCGAGGCGACCCGCAAGACGTTCGACGTGTTCGGCACCATCCGCGAGGCGCAGGACCGGTTCGGCAACGAGGTCATCGAGTCGTACATCGTCTCGATGACGCTCGGGGTCGACGACGTGCTCGCCGCGGTGGTGCTGGCCCGCGAGGCCGGCCTGGTCGACGTGCACAGCGGCCGGTCCCGGATCGGCTTCGTGCCGCTGCTGGAGACCCCGTCCGAGCTGAACGCCGGCGGCGAGTTGCTCGACGAACTGCTCTCGCTGCCGGCGTACCGGGCGCTGGTGGCGGCGCGGGGCGACGTGCAGGAGGTGATGCTGGGCTACTCCGACTCCAACAAGGAGGCCGGCATCACCACCAGCCAGTGGTCGATCCACCGGGCCCAGCGCGCGCTGCGCGACGTGGCCGCCCGGCACGGCGTGCACCTGCGGCTCTTCCACGGTCGCGGCGGCACGGTGGGTCGCGGCGGCGGGCCGACGCACGAGGCGATCCTGGCCCAGCCGTACGGCACCCTGGACGGCGCGATCAAGGTGACCGAGCAGGGCGAGGTCATCTCCGACAAGTACTCCCTGCCGTCGCTGGCGCGGGAGAACCTGGAGCTGACCCTGGCCGCGGTGCTCCAGGCCACCCTGCTGCACACCGCGCCCCGCCAGCCCGCCGAGATGCTGGAACGCTGGGACGCCACGATGGAGCTGGTCTCCGACTCGGCCTTCCGGTCGTACCGGTCACTGGTCGAGGACCCGGACCTGCCCGCGTACTTCTGGGCGTCGACGCCGACGGAGCTGCTCGGCGCACTCAACATCGGCTCCCGGCCGGCGAAGCGGCCGAACACGGGGGCCGGGCTCGCCGGGCTGCGCGCCATCCCGTGGGTGTTCGGCTGGACCCAGACCCGGCAGATCGTGCCCGGCTGGTTCGGGGTCGGCTCCGGCCTGGCCGCGGCCCGGGAGGCGGGGCTGGAGGACGTGCTGGCCGAGATGCACCGCAACTGGCACTTCTTCCGCACGTTCCTGTCGAACGTCGAGATGATGCTCACCAAGACCGACCTCAGCATCGCCCGCCGGTACGTCGAGACGCTGGTGCCGAAGAAGCTGCACCCGATCTTCCACAAGATCGAGCAGGAGTACGAGCTGACCAAGCGGGAGGTGCTGGCGGTGACCTCCTCGCCGGCCCTGCTGGAGAACTCCCCGGTGCTCCAGCGCACCCTGGCCGTCCGCGACACCTACCTGGAGCCGTTGCACCACCTCCAGGTGGCCCTGCTGCGCCAGTACCGGGAGTCCGGGGCGGCGGGCCGGGCGGTGGCCACCGCGCCGGGCGGCCGGCGGGCGCCGAGCGACGGTACGGCGCTGGAGCGCGCGCTGCTGACCACGGTCAACGGCATCGCCGCCGGCATGCGCAACACGGGCTGAGACGTGCGGAGGGCACCGTCCTGACGCTTCTCGCGCAGGAGGGTGCCCTCCTCGGCGCGGCAACCGGCGGTCCCGGCCCGCGCCGTCGGCCTACCAGTCGCCGCCGCCGCCGCCGAAGTCCCCGCCACCAAAATCGCCACCGCCGAAGTCGCCGCCGCCGAAGTCGCCGCCGACCTCACCGCCCTGCTCGCCGTAGCCGGAGGCGTCCCCGAAGCCCTCCTGGTAGCCGGCCTCGTAGCCGTATCCGGGATCGCCGAAGCCGGGCGAGAAGAGCGCGTCGGCGATCAGGATGCCGCCGAGGACCCCCGCACCGGCGCCCAGCGCGGTCTTCCACCACGGGGTGGAGTACCAGCCCGCTGGCACGGGCCGGCCCTGGTAGCGCCCGCCCGGGTAGTAGTAGGGGGTGTCCCGGCCGGGCTGCGGGCCGGCCTTGAACGTCTGCCCCTGCACGTCGACCTGACGCTCCCGGGTGAGCTGTCCCACGCCCTGCGCGGCGGCCAGCGGGGGCAACTCGGGGCCGGGGTCGATGCCGAGCGCCACCCGGGCCGCCCGCGCGTAGGTCAGCCCCTCCAGCGCGGTCTCCCGGGCCAGGCGGTACTGCTCGACGCTGCGGGCCTGCTCCAGCTGGCTGCCGGCCGCGTTGTAGCGCTCCCCGGCGTCGACCAGCGCCTGCCGCACGGCCGGGTGGTCGCCGTGCAGGTTCATCACCTGACCGCCGAGGCGCTCGTACCAGCGCTGGGCGTCGGCCCGCACGTCGGCGAGGCGCCGGGCCTCCCGGGCCGCGCTCTCCCGGCGCCACCAGAGGAACGCGCCCACCAGCAGCACCACGAGGATGAGCAGCGGCAGATATCTCATGTCTGCGACGTTACCCAGGCCGTGCCAGCGGCACGCCTCCGATCGGCGCAGCGCGGCCCCATCCGGCGGGCAGGGCCGGCACCGCCGGCGGAGGTCCGCTGAGAGCGGCGCGGCGGCGGGCGGCGCGCCGGTCTGGCAAGCTCCGGGGGTGGACTTCTCGACGCTGGCCGTGGTGATCGTCTGCCTCGCCGCCGGGGGTGCGGCGGGCTGGTACGCCGCCCGGACCCGCTCGGCGACCGAGATCGCCCGGCTGGACGCCACGCTGCGGGCCACCCGGGAGGGCGAGGGCCGTCTGGAGCAGTCCATGCGGGCGCTGAGCTACGAGGCCACCGCGCAGTCCCAGGAGGCGGTGGCCCGCGCCGTCGCCCCGCTGCACGACACGCTGCGCCGCTACGAGCAGCGGGTCGCCGAGCTGGAGCACGACCGGGTCGACGCGTACGCCGAGCTGCGCGAGCAGGTCCGTGCGATGAGCACGGTCTCGGGCGAGTTGCGCACCGAGACGAAACAGCTGGTGGCCGCCCTGCGGGCACCCCAGGTGCGGGGCCGCTGGGGCGAGCACCAGTTGCGCCGGATCGTCGAGGCGGCCGGCCTGCTGGAGCACTGCGACTTCTCCGAGCAGGTCACCGCCGCCACCGACCACCAGGGGGTCCGCCCCGACCTGGTGGTCCGGCTGCACGGCGGCCGGTCGGTGGTGGTGGACGCCAAGGCGCCGTTCGACGCCTACCTGACGGCGATGGAGGCCCGCGACGAGCGGGGCCGCGACACGCACCTCGACGCGCACGCGAAGCACCTGCGCGCGCACGTGGACGCGCTGGCCGCCAAGACCTACTGGGCCGCGTTCGACAGCACGCCGGAGTTCGTGGTGCTCTTCGTGCCGGCCGACCCGTTCCTCGACGTCGCGTTGCAACGCGACCCGACGCTGCTGGAGCACGCGTTCGCCCGCAACGTGGTGCTGGCGACCCCGGCCACCCTGGTCGCGCTGCTGCGTACGGTCGCCTACTCGTGGCGGCAGGAGGCGCTGGCGCGCAACGCGGTGGCGGTGCACTCGCTCGCCCGGGAGCTCTACGGGCGACTGTCGACCCTGGGCGAGCACGTCGGCAAGCTCGGCGCGTCGCTCGGCGGCGCGGTGACCGCGTACAACCGGGCGGTCGGGTCGCTGGAGGCGCGCGTGCTGGTCAGCGCCCGCAAGCTCGCCGAGCTGGGGGTCTCCGACCAGGAGCTGGCCGCACCGGCGCAGGTTGAGCTGACCCCTCGTCAGCCGCAGGCTCCTGAGCTGCTCGAAACCGCCGAGGCCGAGTCGACGACCGGACGGTCGACACTGGACTGACGACCGATACCTACCACCGCCGATGTGACAATGGACATCCACTCATGTCACGAAGTGGTCACAACGAACTCGGCGGTAGTGACAGTGACCAGCGACAGCGCGAAGGATTCGGGCACGCGTGCCCTGCATCTGAGGGCCCTGTTCTCTGGAGGAAAGAGAACGTGAGCAAACCCCGAAATCTGAGCCGGCGGACCTCCGCCGCGCTTTTCGCGTCGGTCGTGGCCGCCAGCGCCGTGACCGTGGCGGGCGGCGCCGCCACCGCGAGCGCCGCACCCACCGCCGCGCCCGACGCGTCCCAGGCCACCCCCGTGGAGGCGCTGGGCTCGCACGACGCCAAGCTGCTCGCCGAGGCGGAGGCGAAGAAGGCCCCGACCGTCACGCTGATCGTGGCCACCAAGAAGGGCGAGGCGAAGGACGTCGCCGCCGACCTCAAGAACCTGGGTGCCGCCGTCACCGAGCGGTACGACAGCATCGGCTACGTCCTGGCCAAGGTCCCCACCGCCAAGGTGGTGAAGGCGGCCACGCTGCCCGGCGTCTCCGCCGTGGACCTCGACGAGACCATCCAGCTGCCCGACCCGACGCCCGAGGTCGCCCCCTCCGGCAAGAAGGCGGCGACGCAGGCCGCAACCCTGCCCGGTCCCGGGGCCGACACCCGGGCCGCCAACCCCTACATGCCGACGAACGAGATCGGCGCGGTCGACTTCGTGGCGGACAACCCCCAGTGGGACGGCCGCGGCGTCACGATCGGCATCATGGACTCCGGTGTGGACCTCGGCCACCCGGCGCTGCAGAAGACCACCACCGGCGAGCGGAAGATCGTCGACTGGGTCACCGCCACGGACCCGTTCGAGGACGCCACCTGGCGCCCGATGCTCACGGCGGTGACCGGTCCGACGTTCACCTCGGGCGGCGCGACCTGGACGGCCCCGGCGGGCACCTACCGGTTCAACCGGTTCAGCGAGTCGATCACGGCCGCCAGCGACCCGGCCGGTGACGTCAACCGCGACGGGGACCGGACCGACACGTTCGGCATCCTCTACGACCCGGCCACCCACAACATCTGGGTGGACGCCAACCAGAACAACGACTTCACCGACGACGCCGTGATGCGGCCGTACAAGGAGAAGTTCGACGTCAACTACTTCGGCACCGACAACCTGGCCACCCCGGTGGCCGAGCGGATCCCGTTCGTGGTCGAGTACCGCGAGGACGTGGACACCGCCCCCATCGGCGGCCCCGGCCTGGTGGACTACGTCAACATCGGCATCGTCGAGAGCACCCACGGCACCCACGTCGCCGGCATCACCGCCGCCAACGACATGCTCGGCAACGGCGCCTTCGACGGTGCCGCGCCCGGTGCCAAGCTGGTCTCCGCCCGCGCCTGCTCGTGGGGTGGCGGCTGCACCTACGCCGCCCTCACCACCGGCATGGCCGACCTGGTGATCAACCGCAAGGTCGACGTGATCAACATGTCGATCGGCGGCCTGCCGGCGCTGAACGACGGCAACAACGCCCGCGCCGAGCTCTACAACAACCTGATCACCACCTACGGCGTGCAGATGTTCATCTCGGCCGGCAACTCCGGCCCGGGCCTGAACACCATCGGCGACCCGTCGGCCTCCGCCAACGTGGTCAGCGTCGCGGCGAGCATCAGCAAGGACACCTGGCTGGCCAACTACGGCTCCGTGGTGAAGAAGAAGAACGCGCTGTTCAACTTCTCCTCCCGCGGCCCGCGTGAGGACGGCGGCTTCAAGCCGAACATCGCCGCCCCCGGCTCGGCCATCTCCACCGCCCCGACCTGGCAGCTCGGCAACCCGGCCCCCGAGGCCGGCTACGCGCTGCCCCCGGGCTACGCGATGCTGAACGGCACCTCGATGGCCTCCCCGCAGGCCGCCGGCGCCGCCGCGCTGCTGCTGTCGGCCGCCAAGGCGACTGACAAGGGCGTCACTCCGGCCGCGCTGCGCCGGGCGATCTACAGCTCGGCCAAGCCGATCAAGGACGTCCCGACGTACGGCCAGGGCTACGGCATGTTCAACGTGCCGGGCGCGTGGAAGCTGCTGCGCAAGGGCGTGGAGACGCGCTCCTACACCTCCGAGGCTCCGGTCTGCACCGTCCTGTCCGGTCAGCTGAGCACCCCGAACCGGGGCACCGGCCTCTACAACCGTTGCGCCTCCGCCGAGGGTGGGCAGCAGGTCGGCCAGTCGAAGAGCTACCAGGTCCAGGTCACCCGCACCAGCGGGCCGGCCGGCACCGTGAAGCACAACGTGGGCCTGCGCGGCAACGACGGCACCTTCAAGGCGCCGAAGACCGTCTCGCTCCCGCTGAACAAGACCGTCACCATCCCGGTCACCGCCAAGCCCGCCACCGCCGGCGCGCACGGCGCGATCATGACGATCGACGACCCGGCCACCTCGGTCGTCGACTTCGAGGTCTCCACCGTCGTCGTCGCCTCGAACGACGTGAAGAAGCCGGACTTCTCCTTCTCGGCCGAGGGCTCGGTCGACCGGAACAGCTTCACCTCGTACTTCGTGACGGTGCCGCCGGGCACGGGCGCCCTCCAGGTGAACCTCTCCGGCATCGCCACCGGTTCGCAGACCCGGTTCATCGCCTTCAACCCGTACGGCGTCCCGGTGGAGAGCACCTCCAGCCTCGCCTGCTACACCAACTTCTCCGACGCCAACGCCTGCAAGCCGCAGGAGCGCGACTACCAGAACCCGATCGCCGGGGTCTGGGAGATCGAGGTGGAGTCCCGTCGGACCTCGCCGTCGCTGAACAACCCGTTCCAGCTCACGGCGCGGGTGCAGGGTGTCGCGGTCGAGCCGGCCGTGGTCGAGCTGCCGTCGGTCACCGCCGGTGCGGCGACCCCGGTGACCTGGTCGCTGACCAACACCTTCGGCCCGGTCGCGGTGACCGGCCAGGGCGGCCCGCTCTCCAGCGTCCACGCTGAGCGGCCGACCATCGCCGAGGGCGCGTCGCAGGAGTACACCGTGGAGGTGCCGGCGGGCGCGACCCGCTTCACCGCCCGGATCGGCAACCCGGCCAGCGCCGCGGCCGACCTCGACCTCTACGTCTTCCGCGGCACCGCGGAGGTCGGTCGGGCCGCCGACGGCGACTCCGAGGAGGCCGTAACCCTCAACAACCCGCCGGCGGGCACCTACCGGGTGGTCGTCGAGGGCTACGCGGTGGACGGGGCCGGTGGCAGCACCGCGTACGACTACCGGGACTCGTTCTCGGCGGCGGCGCTGGGCAGCCTCTCGGCGCCCGCCACCCCGCTCAACCTGGCCCACGGCGCCACCGCCACCCTCACCGGTACGGTGACCGCCCAGTCCACCCCGGTCGCCGGTCGGGCGCTCTTCGGTGAGCTGTCCGTGGTGACCACCGAGGGCGCGGTCGTCGGCCGCGGCGCCGTCTCCATCGGCACCGTGAACTGACCCGTCCCGCACCGGAACACCGGAGCCCGCCCCCACCCGGGGGCGGGCTCCGCCCGTTTCGGTGATCCTGCCGCGACGCACGCGCTCGGGACGTTTCGCGCACGGTCACGACCGGACGGGCCCGGGCCCGTCCGGGTCAGCCGCGGCGGGCGGTCTCGACCAGGAAGGGCGTGCCCTGCTGGCAGGTCGTGAGCAGGTCCCGCTGGACCCGGCCGGTGACCGTGACCTTCGCGCCCGGCTTCAGCAGGTCACGCGGGCCGCCGATCAGCAGGTAGTTGTCGAGCAGCAGGCAGTTGGGCTCCACGCCGGCGGTGACCGTCCCGGTCAGCGTGGCCCCGCCGACCGGCGGCGGCTTCGTCGGCCCGCCGGTGGGCCTCGTGGGCGGGGGCAGGGCCGGCCCCGTCGGGTCCACCGGGTCGCCGGGGGTCGGCGGGACTCCGGGGCTGCTCGGATCCGGGCTGGGCGGGCTGGTCACCGGCTGGGCTCCCGTCGGGGTCGGGGTAGGGGTGTCGCCGGCACCGTCCTGGCCGCCGCAGGCGCTCAGCGCCACGCAGACGGCCAGCGCGGAGACGGCGAGCCGAAGAGTCCTCATACCCGAGTCTGACGCAGCGGGGCCGCGCGCCGTTCCCGCCCGCTCAGCCGCGGGCCGCGGCGGCGGCCTTCATGTCCCGCTTGAGCTCCTGCGGCAGCGAGAAGGTCAGCCGCTCGTTGGCGGTCACCACCTCGTCGACGTCGGTGAAGCCGCGCGCGGCGAGGTGGGCGAGCACCTCCTGGACCAGTTGGTCGGGCACGCTGGCGCCCGAGGTCAGGCCGACCGTGCGCGCCCCCTCCAGCCACGCGTCGTCGATCTCGTGCGCGAAGTCGACGAGGTGACCGGCGCGCGCCCCGGCGTCCAGGGCGACCTCGACGAGGCGTACGGAGTTGGAGGAGTTGGCCGAGCCGACGACGATCACCACGTCGCACTCGGGCGCGATCTCCTTGACCACGTGCTGGCGGTTGGAGGTGGCGTAGCAGATGTCGTCGCTGGGCGGCGACTGGAGCATCGGCAGCCGCTTCTTGAGCCGGGCCACCGTCTCCAGCGTCTCGTCGACCGAGAGGGTGGTCTGGGAGAGCCAGACGACCTTGTTCGGGTCGCGGACGGTGATCCTGTCGGCGTCCTCCGGGCCGTCCACGAGCTGGATGTGCTCGGGCGCCTCGCCGGAGGTGCCGATGACCTCCTCGTGCCCCTCGTGACCGATCAGCAGGATGTCGTAGTCCTCGGCGGCGAACCGCTTCGCCTCCTGGTGCACCTTCGTGACCAGCGGGCAGGTCGCGTCGATCGCCCGCAGCGAGCGGGTGCGGGCCTGCTCGTAGACCTCCGGGGCCACCCCGTGCGCGGAGAAGATGACGGTGGCGCCCTCCGGCACCTCCTCGTTCTCCTCCACGAAGATCGCGCCCTGGGCCTCCAGGGTCTGCACGACGTGCTTGTTGTGCACGATCTGCTTGCGCACGTAGATCGGGGCGCCGTAGAGCTTGAGTGCCTCCTCCACGGTCTGCACCGCGCGGTCCACGCCCGCGCAGTAGCCGCGGGGCTTGGCCAGGATCACGCGCTTGCCGGTCCGGGACGTCGCTTCAACCTGAGTCACCCGCCCATCGTACGTGCCGCTCCGGAACGCGACGCGGGACGCGACGGCCACCACGACCGCACCGACGAGCCGCGCGGGACTGTCCGGGGCGGGCCGTAGGGTGGGCGCGTGAGCACAGGCGAGGTGGGGCGGAGCACGCCCGAGGAGCCGTGGCCGGTCCGGGTGGTCAGCCAGAAGGTCGGCGCCTGGATCGCCCGGCTGGGCTGGGTGTGGGTGGACGGGCAGGTGGCGCAGATCAGCCGCCGGCCGGGCGCCAGCACCGTCTTCCTCACGCTGCGGGACCCGTCGGCCGACCTGAGCCTGACGGTCACCACCAACCGGGACGTCCTGGACGTCGGCGCGCCGGAGCTGCGCGAGGGCGCCCGGGTGGTGCTGCACGCCAAGCCGGAGTTCTACGCCGCCCGGGGCACGCTGAGCCTGCGCGCCGACGAGATCCGGCAGGTCGGCCTCGGCGAGCTGCTGGCCCGGCTGGAGAAGCTCAAGAAGCTGCTGGCGGCGGAGGGGTTGTTCGACCGGGCGCGCAAGCGCCGGCCGCCGTTCCTGCCCAACCGGGTCGGGCTGATCACGGGCCGCGCCTCGGCCGCCGAGCGGGACGTGCTGACCAACGCCCGCCGGCGCTGGCCGGCGGTGGAGTTCCGCACGGTCAACGTGGCCGTGCAGGGGCCGGGCGCCGTCCCGCAGATCGTCGACGCGCTCAAGGTGCTGGACGCCGATCCGGCCGTCGACGTGATCGTCATCGCCCGGGGCGGGGGCGGCATCGAGGACCTGCTCCCCTTCTCCGACGAGGCGCTCTGCCGGGCGGTCTTCGCCTGCCGCACGCCGGTGGTCAGCGCGATCGGCCACGAGACCGACACGCCGCTGGTCGACTACGTCGCCGACGTACGGGCCTCGACGCCGACCGACGCGGCCAAGCGTGTGGTGCCCGACCTCACCGAGGAGGTGCGCGTCATCCGGCAGGCCCGGCACCGCCTCGAACGCGCGGTGCGCAACCTGGTGGACCGCGAGTCGCACCGGCTCGACGGGCTGCGCTCCCGGCCGGTGCTGGCCCGTCCGCAGGTGATGGTCGACCAGCGGCTCGCCGACCTGACCGGCCTGCGCCAGCGGGCCGGGCGCTGCCTGGACCACCGGCTCGCCGCCGCCGACGACGACCTGCGGCACACCCTGGCCCGGCTGCGCGCCCTCTCCCCCGCCGCCACCCTCGACCGGGGCTACGCGATCGTCCAGCGCGCCGACGGCCAGGTCGTCCGCGCCGCGTCCGAGGTCGGCGAGGGCGACCCGCTCCGGGTACGCCTCGCCGACGGCGAGCTGGCCGCGACGGTCGACGGCTGAGCGGGGACGGGGAGCACGATGTGGTGGGATGGCAGCGATGACTGACGAGAAGAAGGACGAACGGCTCAGCTACGAGCAGGCCCGCGCCGAGCTGGCGTCGGTGGTCGAGCGGCTGGAGACCGGCGGCACCACGCTGGAGGAGTCGCTGGCGCTCTGGGAGCGCGGCGAGAAGCTCGCCGAGACCTGCCAGCGCTGGCTCGACGGCGCCCGCGCCCGCATCGACGCCGCCCGCCAGGACCCCACCTCCTGACCCACCCCCGCCCCACCCTCACGCGTCGATCATGGAGTTGTGGTGGGCGGTAGAAGGCTTTTCGTGCCCTCTGTCACCCACCACAACCGCATGATCGACGAAGCTCGGAGTGGGCGGGGCTGGCGTCAGTTGAACAGGTTGTAGAACTCGGCCGGTGCCTCGACCACCTGGTCCGCCGGCGGCTTCTGCGCGGCGGTGGCGCTGCCGTAGTCCGAGTACGTGATCCGGATGTCCTGCGCCTTCGTCTGGCCGGCGGCCGGGATCTGGATGACCATCTCGCTGAGCCGGCCCTGCGGGTCGAGCTTCGCGGTGAACGGCACCGACTTCGCCTGCGCCCCGAGGGCCGTGATCACCGTCGGGTCCACCGAACCCGCCTCGGCCGCCTTCGACACGTCGATGGTGCCGGCGTACGCGCCCTCGCCCGTCTGACGCACCTCCGTGATGCCCTGCGTCAGCACCTCGCTGCCGGCGGGGTCGACCTTGTCGAAGTCGAAGCCGAGGTTCCGGTTGCCCTTGATCCGGGTCTGGTCCAGGTGCTGGTACTTGCCGAGGTTCAGCTTCTGCACGCCCGGCACGCTGCTGGCGGTCGTGCCGCCGAGCTCGACCTTCACCCAGCTGTCCGGCTTGTAGTGGACGAGGTCGAGCTTCATGAACAGGTCGTCGGTCGGCTTGCCGATCGTCACCCGCATCTCGGCGCTCTGGGTGGGCTCGTGCACCCGACCCTCGGCCGTCGAGCCGACACCGGACATGGTGAACCGGAAGTTGCCGTTGCTGATCTCGCGGGTCGAGGCCAGCAGTGCCTGCTTGGCGTCGCCGGGCACCGGGGCAGCGCTGCCGGAGGCCGCGGGCGCACCCGAGGCCGCGGACGTACCGGAGGCCGAGACGGCCGGGGAGGCGGACGAGCCCGCCGTCGGGGTCCCGGAAGCGTTGCAGGCAGCCAGACCGGGAGTGAACAGGGCGGCGGCCACCAGGCCGGCGCTCAGGCGTCGAACAGTCATACGTGTCTCCCACGAGGGTCACCCGACGCACCTGGCGGCGGCCGGAAACCGGGCGACGCACCACGTCGGCTGCGCCGCGCGAGCCCTTGGGGCCGGCCGCCGCGGCGACCGACCGGGTTCGCTCCACTCCTGTTCCCTGTCGCCGCGTCGCACAATCACCGGGATGTCCGGTTGCCCCGGCCGGGTGACCCGGAACGCGGAAACGGGGCGGCCGAGGCCGCCCCGTTCCGTGTGCCGGTGCTACTTCTTGAACATCTCGTAGGTCTCGGGGGAGGCCTCGACCACCTTGTCGGCCGCCGGCTTCTGCGCGGCGGTGGCGTTGCCGTAGTCCGCGTACGTGACCTTGATGTCGTGCGCCTTGGTCTCACCGGCGGCCGGCACCGAGATGACCAGCTCGGTGAGCCGGCCCTCCGCGTCCAGCTTGGCGGTGAAGGGCAGCGACTTGGCCTGCGCGCCGAGGGCCTTGACCATGTCGGCGTCCAGGGCGGACGACTCGATCGCGGCGGACGCGTCGAGCTTGCCGGTGTAGCTGCCCTCGGCGGTCTTCTGCACCTCGGTGATGCCCTTGGTCAGAGCAGCGCTGCCGGCCGGGTCGACCTCCTCCATGTAGCGGCTGAGCTCGCCGGCGCCCTTGACCTTGGACTGGTCGAGGTGCTGGTACTTGCCCTTCATCTTCTCCGCGCCCGGGATCATGTTGCCCAGCTCGCCGAGGTCGATCATCACCCAGCTGTCCGGCTGGATGAAGATCAGCTCCATGCCCATCGACGCGCCGGAGCCGTCGTCGAACTTCATGCTGAACTGCGCGCTGTTGCTGGGCTTGTGCACCAGGCCCTTGCCGCTCAGCCCGGCGCCGGCGAGCGTGAAGGTGAAGTTGCCCTTCTCGATCTCCTTGGTGGAGGCGAGCAGCGCCTCCTTCGGGTCGGCGGGCACGGCCGGCGCGGACGACGCGGACGAGCCGCCGGCGGCGGACTCCGAAGTGTCCGACTTGCAGGCCGTCAGGCCGGGAACCAGAAGGGTGGCGGCGAGCACGCCGACGCTCCACCGTCGAATGTTCACAGTTGTCTCTCTTCGCGAAACGGTAAGCACCCGGCGGACGTCAGCCGCCGGGCAGTGAGCCGGGGCAGCGTAGCCGATCCCACCGACACCCGGGGGGCAGCCGTGCAAGCGGCTACCGGATCGCCCCGGCCAGGTGTCGCAGCTCGTTGTCCCGGGCGTCGCCGGCCACGATCACGGTCCGGTTCGGTTCGAGCAGGACCAGCGCCTGCTCGTTGCCGCGGGCGGTGTACCGCTGCCAGGTGCGCCCGCCCAGCTCCGTCTGGCCCTGCGGTTGCCCCTCGGCGGTCAGCTCGGTCGGCAGCAGCCGCTCCGGCGGCACGCTGCTCTGCACCAGCTGGGCGCCCCGCCCCTCGGGGGTCAGATAGCCGAGACGGAGGCTCGACCCGCCCTCGACGGTCTGGAAGTTCGCGCTGACCGGGCGCCACCCGTCGCCCAGCTCCACCGGCTCGCTCACCGGGAAGGCGTTGGCGGCCCGCGCCGACTCGAGGGCGGGCGCCGGGTCGACGGTCGTCGGCTGGTCGCCGCCGAGGAACCCCCGGTAGAAGGCGAGCAGCAGGGCGATCGGGATCAGCAGCACGAGCAGCGAGATCGCCATGTCCTTGGGCGAGCGTTCCGACTTGCGGGTGTCGACCGCGGGCGGCGGCGCGGGGCGCTCGCCCGTCTCCGCCACGCCGTCGGGCGGGGCCGCCCCGGGCGCGCCAGCGGGTTCGACCAGCGCCGGCTCCCCCTCGGGTACGGCGGTGGCCCCGGCCGGAGCGACGGGCGGCTGGCCGTCCGGCGGCGTCGAGTCGGCGGGTACGCGATCGGCAGGCTGTGCGGCTTCCACCCCGCCATCTTCGCAGTTGCCCGACCGGCCGTATCCGGGCCATCACCGCCCCGATCCCGCGCGGGGTGAGCCATCGTGTGAGGATCAGCGACAAAGCCGGCAGCGGCGACGCCGCACCCTGCCGCCCCGCAACGTCGCGAGGAGGAGCCGTCATGACGAACACCAGGACGCGGATCCCACAGGATCTCGACCGCAACCTCGCCCTCGACCTGGTCCGGGTCACCGAGGCCGCGGCGATGGCCGCCGGTCGCTGGGTCGGTCGGGGCGACAAGGAGGGCGGCGACGGAGCCGCCGTCGACGCGATGCGCAAGCTGATCAACTCGATCCCCATGCGGGGCGTCGTGGTGATCGGTGAGGGCGAGAAGGACAACGCCCCGATGCTCTTCAACGGCGAGCAGGTCGGCGACGGCACCGGCCCGGAGGTGGACGTCGCGGTCGACCCGGTCGACGGCACCACGCTGATGAGCAAGGGCATGCCAAACGCGCTGGCGGTGCTCGCCGTGTCCGAACGGGGTGCGATGTTCGATCCGAGCGCGGTCTTCTACATGGAGAAGCTCGCCGTCGGGCCGGCGTACGCCGACGTGGTGGACATCAACGCCGGGGTGGCCGAGAACCTGCGCCGGATCGCCAAGGTCAAGGGCACCGACGTCTCCGAGGTCACGGTCTGCGTGCTGGACCGGAGCCGGCACGACGACCTGGTCACGCAGATCCGCCGGGCCGGGGCGGGCATCCGCTTCATCTCGGACGGGGACATCGCCGGTTCCATCGCGGCGGCCCGGGGCGAGTCGGACGTCGACGTGCTGATGGGCATCGGCGGCACCCCCGAGGGCATCATCTCCGCCTGCGCGCTGAAGTGCATGGGCGGGGCGATGCAGGCCAAGCTCTGGCCGCGCGACGCCGAGGAGCGGGAGAAGGCGCTCGCCGCCGGGCACGACCTGGACCGGGTGCTGAGCACCGACGACCTCGTCACCGGGGACAACTGCTTCTTCGTGGCCACCGGCGTCACCTCCGGCGACCTGCTGCGTGGCGTCCGCTACCGGGCCGGCGGCGCGTACACGCAGTCGATCGTCATGCGCTCGAAGAGCGGCACGATCCGGGTGATCGACTCGTACCACCGGCTGGAGAAGCTCGCCCTCTACTCGGCGGTCGACTTCGACGGCCGCCCGCTGGCCGAGCAGGAATGAGCGTCGCCGGGACGCTGGCCCCGCCGACCCCGTCGGCGGCCCGCCGGATCACCGGCGTGGGCCTCGCGACCGCCTCCGGGCTGGCCGTGGCCGTGCAGTCCCGGATCAACGGCGAGTTGGGCGTACGCCTGGCCGACGGGATCGCCGCGGCGGTGGTCTCGTTCGGGCTGGGCCTGGTGGTACTGCTGGTGCTGGTCCCCGCCACCCCGGGTGGGCGGCGAGGGCTGGTCGCCCTGCGCGGCGCGCTCACCGACGGCACGTTGCGGCCGTGGCAGTGCCTCGGCGGGGCGTGCGGCGCGCTCCTGGTCGCCGCCCAGGGGCTGACCATCGGCACCCTCGGCGTGGCCGTCTTCACGGTCGCGGTGGTGGCCGGCCAGTCCGGCAGCAGCCTGGCCGTCGACCGGGCGGGGGTCGGCCCGAGCGGCCCCCAGCCGGTCACCGGCCAGCGGCTGGCCGGCGCGGCGCTGACCGTGGTCGCGGTCCTGCTGGCCGTCGGCGAGCGGCTCGGCGACCCGGGCACCCTCGGGCTGGCCCTGCTGCCGCTGATCGCCGGGGTGGGCATCGCCTGGCAGCAGGCGGTCAACGGCCGGGTACGGATGGCCGCCGGCAGCGCGCTGACCGCCACGCTGGTGAACTTCTCCGTCGGCACGGTGGCCCTGCTGGTCGCCTTCGCCGTCGACGTCGCGATCCGGGGCTGGCCGGCGGGCGGCGCGCCGGCGGAGCCGTGGCTCTACCTGGGCGGGCCGATCGGGATCGTGTTCATCGCGATCGCCGCGGCGATCGTCCGGTTCACCGGCGTGCTGCTGCTCGGCCTGGCCACCATCGCCGGGCAGATCGTCGGCGCGGTGCTGCTGGACCTGCTGCTGCCCACGGCCGCCTCCCGCCCGGGCCTCGTCACCCTGCTCGGCGCGGCGCTGACCATGGTCGCGGTCGGAGTCGCCGCCCTCGCGCCGACCGCGCCCCGTCAGTCCCGCTGACCTCCTGCCGCCCGCCGGGACCTGTCGGCTAGGAACCGCGGCCGGCACGGCGTCCGTGCCGGCCGGTCCGCCGCGCGTTCGACACGGATCAGCGGGGCGGCCCGGCGGGGCCCGCCGGCCAGGGCGGGTCGACCGGGTGGGCGGACGCGGTGACCAGCCGGGCCGCCCGCCAGCCCAGCAGCAGCCCCGGCACGGTGGCCGCCACGGCGATCAGCAGCGCCGTGCCGGTGTGCGCGGGCCGGCCGTACAGCCAGCCGACCAGCGGCAGCGCGGCCAGCGCCAGGGCCAGGGCGGCGGCCAGCAGCACCTCCAGGGTCCATCGCCCCGACGGCTCGGCCGGTGCCCGGACGGAGAGCAGCAGCACACCGAGCAGGACCGCGAGCAGGGCGACGAGGCCCGCCTCCGGGAGGAGCAGCGCACCCGACCAGACCACGGCCAGCAGCGCCCAGGCGGTGACACCGAGCGCAGCCAGGCAGGTCAGCCGCAAGCGGGTGGTGCCGGCCCGCAGCCCCGCCCGCACGCCCGACACGGCGAGCACCGACCCGGCCAGCGTGAGCCCCAGGAGCAGGGACAGGAGCGGATCGTCGCCCCGGTCCGCCGGGGTGCTCCGGCCGAACGCCGGCGGCCGCCCGTCGAACGGGTATCCGCCAGCCGCCTCCGTGCCGACGAAGCCGAGCCGCTCCCAGCTCCCGTCGGGCCGGCGGACGGCGAAACCGTCCCGGCCGTTGGCCACCAACACGACGTGCCGGCCGTCGCCGGTGTCCCGCACGGTCAACTCCTGCGTGGCGATCCGCTCCCCGCGCGGCCCCGGGTCCGGGTACTGCCGGCGCAGGACGGCGCGCTGCGCCTCGGTCGCGCCCCAGGCCGGGCGCCAGCTCCGACCCGCGTCGTCGCTCTGCTCCACGGCGAGCCGGCCGGGGACCGGGCGGTAGCAGCGCGTCGGCGTGGCGGTCGAGCAGCTTCGGCTGAAGGGGCCGGCGACCGGCCCCCGCGCGCCGGTCAACGCCTCGTTCTCGCCCCGGGTCGGGTCGCGCCACGTCGCTCCCCCGTCGTCGCTCAGCCGCCACGTGGGCGCGCTGCCGAATGCCTGGTTGGCGTAGCTGTGGCCGGTGCCGGCCGCCAACCGTTCGTCGAGGACCGCCGCCCGGACGGCGTCGGGGTGGTGGACGGCGCTGGTGGCCGCCACCGCCAGCGTCGCCGCCGGCAGCAGCACCAGCAGCCGGACCAGCCGGGCGGAGCGCCGCCGCACCGGCTCCCGCCGCGCCCGGGACCAGACCCACCAGGCGAGGGCCAGCGCCGGCAGGGCCAGCAGGTCGGTGCGGTCCGCCCGGACCAGCGACGGCCCGCTGACGGCGCTCCAGAGCGCCGAGGCGCCGGCGGCGGCGTACCCGATGGACTTGACCGCGGTGAACCCGGCGGCGACGAGCCCGAGGCCGAACGCGACGGCGACGCGGGCCGGCAGCCGGGGGACCACCAGGGTGAGCAGCACCGCGACCAGCGGCGGCGCGAGGAGCAGCCCGGCGACGTCGCTGAGCTTCCCGGTCACGAAACCGGGGAAGGCCGCCTTGAGCAGGTGGTCGTTGGCCACGAGGAGGACGAGGGCCGCGACCGTCGCGGGGTGGCCCAGCCAGGCCAGGGCGGCCGGCGCGCCGTCGCGGTGCGGGGGCGGAGCACTCATCGGCCCACGGTCGCAGCCACCGATCTCGATCCGGCCACGGCCGGGGCAGTATCCGGTGACGGTACGTCAGGTGCCGTCGGACGAGTGCCCGGGGAACAGGTGCGCGCTCGGGTCGATGGCCACCGCCGCGTTGTTGACCGCCGTGGCGGCCTCGCCGAAGCCGGTCGCGATCAGCCGCACCTTGCCCGGGTACTCGGTGATGTCGCCCGCCGCGAAGACCCGGGGCAGGTTCGTCGCCATCGCGCTGTCGACCACGATGTGCCGGCGGTCCAGCCGCAGCCCCCACTCGGCCAGCGGGCCGAGGTCGGCGGTGAAGCCGAGGGCCGCCACCACCGTGTCCACCGGCAGCAGTTCCGCCGCGCCGCCGCGTACGGTGATCTCGGCGCCGGTCACCGCGCCGTCGCCGTGCAGCCGGGTCACCTCGGCGTTGACGATCACGCGCACCGGCAGCCCGAGCACCCGGGCGACGGTGGCCGCGTGCGCCCGGAACTTCTCCCGCCGGTGCACCACCGTCACCGAGCGGGCCAGCGGCTGGAGCGTCGACGCCCAGTCGAAGGCGGAGTCGCCGCCGCCGACGATCAGCACGTCCCGGTCGGCCAGCTCGGTCGGCTGCGGTACGAAGTAGACGATCCCGGCGCCGGCGAAGTGCTCCGCCACCGGCAGCGGGCGGGGCGTGAAGCTGCCCAGCCCACCGGTGACGACCACCGCACCGCACCGGAGCTGCTGGCCCCCGGCGAGACCGAGCACCGGCCGCTCGTCGGCGTACGAGAGCTTCTCGACGCGGATGCCGAGCAGGTAGCACGGGTCGAAGGGAGCCGCCTGGGCGACGAGGTTGGCCACCAGGTCCCGCCCCTTGACCGCCGGGAAGCCGGCCACGTCGTGGATCAGCTTCTCCGGGTACATGGCGGTGATCTGGCCGCCGGGCTCGGGCAGCGCGTCGACGACCGCGACGGAGAGCCCGCGGAATCCGGCGTAGTACGCCGCGAACAGTCCGGCCGGGCCGGCCCCGATCACCGCGACATCGACCTCGCGCATGGGCGTACCGTCGCTTTCCGCTCACGGATCAACGCGTGCTGACACCGACGGTAGGGCCGGCGGTACGCCCGGGCAAGGACGTCCCCGTGCTCGGCTGGTGCCGGCGCGTCGGCGCTCAGGGCATGGTGAGCGTGGACTCCGAGCGGTGGGGGCCGCCCAGGTCGCCCCGGCGACGCCGGAAGACGATCGCGGCGACCACCCCGCCGAGCAGCCCGAACAGGTGGCCCTGCCAGGAGATCCGCTCGTCGGTGGGGAGGATGCCGACCAGCTGC
Organism: Micromonospora sp. NPDC023633; assembly: GCF_040640035.1. Taxonomy (NCBI): domain Bacteria; kingdom Bacillati; phylum Actinomycetota; class Actinomycetes; order Micromonosporales; family Micromonosporaceae; genus Micromonospora; species Micromonospora sp. NPDC023633. The sequence continues at coordinate 34,486 of NZ_JBFABB010000034.1, forward strand.
CAGCCGTAGAGCAGGCCGACGAGCAGGAAGACCGCGAAGTTCCACCAGCTCCGTTCGACGATGCCCCGGGTCAGCAGGATGCCCAGGTAGCCGAAGATGACCCCGCTCGCGCCCACCACCACGGAGGTCGACGAGCCGGTGAACCACACCCCCAGCCCGCTGACCAGGATGATGACGAGCGTCGACCAGAGGAAGCGGCGGGCGCCGGCGGCGAGCACGAAGGTGCCGAGCAGGATCAGCGGGATGCTGTTGCTGTAGAGGTGGTCGAAGCCGTGGTGCAGGAACGGCGAGAAGAAGACCCCGTCGAGCCCGTCGATGCGCTTCGGGATGATCCCGGCGGCGGCGTCGAAGCCGGCCGTGAGCCCCTGGTCGAGGGCCTCGATGAGGAAGAGGAACGGCACCACCGCGCACATGGCGACGAAGGCCCGGCCGAGCGCGGCGTAGAACGCCTCGGTGCCGAACCGGTGCGGGTCGCCGCTTCCCGGGTGCAGGGTCACCCGTCAAGAGCTATCAGGTGGCGGGCGAAGCCGCCACTTCTGCGGCGATCCGTACCCGGAACGACGAGGGCGGGGTGTGTGGACGCCCACACACCCCGCCTCGAAGGGTCGGTCAGTACCAGCCCACGTCCTGGGAGTGCGCCCATGCCTTGCAGGGCGAACCGTAGCGGCCCTCGATGTAGCCGAGACCCCACTTGATCTGGGTCGCCGGGTTGGTCTGCCAGTCGTCGGCGACGGAGCCCATCTTGCTGCCCGGCAGCGCCTGCGGGATGCCGTACGCCCCGGACGAGGGGTTGCGGGCCTTGTGGTTCCAGCCGCTCTCCTTGTCCCAGAGCTTGTTCAGGCAGGGGAACTGGTCCATCCCGAAGCCCGCCTTCACCATGAGCGCGCAGCCGACCTCGCGGTTGCCGCTGAACTCGGCGCAGGACGCCGGGATCGGCCCCTCGTACGGCTTGCTCTCGGCGGCCTTCTCGGCCGCGGCCTTGGCGGCGGCCTCGCGGGCCTTCTTCCGCGACGCGGCGGCGGCCTCGGCCTCGCGGGCCCGCTTGGCGGCCTCCTTGGCCGCCGCGGCGGCGCGCAGCTTCGCCTGGTACTCGGCGGCTCGCTGCTTCGCGGACTGCACCTGCTGGGCGGCCTGCCGCTCATGCTGGTACTCGAACTCGGCCTGCTCGACAGCGGCGCCGACCTGTGCGGTCAGGCCCTGCTGCTGGGTCTGTCGGTCTTCACCCAGGTAGACACCGCCGGCGACGCCCACGGAGAGCAGCGCGACAGCGGCCGTACGGGCGCCGAACCGGCTCCACAGCCGACTCACGAAGTGGTCCCTTCGTCGGGTGCAAGGACACGGCGCGGGGTGGCACCCCGGGTGGGATGCGTCTCGCGTCGCGAGCGCCCCGACCCGGTGCCGGTCGCAGCCGACGTACCCCGGTGGAGGCTGGCGCGTCCTGTGACGAACGATCACCAACGATCTTCTCGGTACGTGGGCGCTCGTGGGACACCATCGCGCACGGTGGGACTGATGGGAAACCAAGAGCCTCGATTGTGACTTGCACCACAAAGAGAATGCGGACAAACCCCTACATAACGACCGTCATTGCGGGATGTCCTCCAGGAGATCGGTCACCATCGCAGCGATCGGCGAGCGCTCCGAACGACTGAGGGTGACGTGGGCGAAGAGCGGATGGCCCTTGAGCGCCTCGATCACCGCGGTCACTCCGTCGTGCCGCCCGACGCGGAGATTGTCCCGCTGGGCGACGTCGTGGGTGAGCACCACCCGGGAGCCCTGGCCGATCCGGGAGAGCACCGTCAGCAGCACGCCACGCTCCAGCGACTGCGCCTCGTCCACGATCACGAAGGCGTCGTGCAGGCTGCGGCCCCGGATGTGCGTCAGCGGCAGCACCTCCAGCAGCCCCCGCGAGGTGACCTCCTCCAGCACGTTCTCGTGCACCACCGCGCCGAGGGTGTCGAAGACGGCCTGCGCCCAGGGCGACATCTTCTCCGACTCCGAGCCGGGGAGATAGCCCAACTCCTGGCCGCCGACGGCGTAGAGCGGGCGGAAGACGACCACCTTCTTGTGCCGGCGGCGCTCCATCACCGCCTCCAGCCCGGCGCAGAGGGCCAGCGCCGACTTGCCGGTGCCGGCCCGCCCGCCCAGCGAGACGATGCCCACCGACTCGTCCAGCAGCAGGTCGAGCGCGATTCGCTGCTCCGCCGACCGGCCGTGCAGCCCGAACGCCTCCCGGTCGCCGCGCACCAGCCGTACGGTCTTGTCGGGCAGCACCCGGCCGAGCGCCGAGCCCCGACCCGAGTGCAGCACCAGGCCGGTGTGGCAGGGCAGCCCGGCGGCGGCGTCCAGGTCGAGCGCGTCGCCGGCGTAGAGCCGGCCGATCTGCTCCTCGGCGAGTTCCAGCTCGGCCATCCCGGTCCAGGTGGGGTCGCTGGCCTGGCCGTGCCGGTACTCGTCCGCCCGCAGGCCCACCGAGGCGGCCTTGACCCGCAGCGGCATGTCCTTGCTGACCAGGGTCACCTCCCGCCCCTCGGCGGCGAGGTTCAACGCGACGGAGAGGATCCGGGCGTCGTTGGAGTCGGTGCGGAACCCCGGCGGCAGCACGCCGCCGTCGGAGTGGTTGAGCTCCACCCGCAGCGTGCCGCCGGAGTCGTTGGCGGGCACCGGGATGTCCAGCCGCCCGTGCCGGACCCGCAGCTCGTCCAGCATGCGCAGGGACTGCCGGGCGAACCAGCCCAGCTCCGGATGGTGTCGCTTGCCCTCCAGTTCGGAGATGACCACGAGGGGCAGGACCACCTCGTGCTCGGCGAAGCGGTGGAAGGCCGCCGGGTCGGACAGGAGCACCGAGGTGTCCAGGACGAACGCCTGGCCTGCTGGTCGGGGCTCCTCGCTGCCGACCGGAGCGGCGGACGCGCCGCGGCGGCTCCGGGTGGCGCGGCGGGTCGTGGCAGTCGCGGCCGGGGTCTGGTCGGTCCCGGCGGGCGTACGGCGAGTCGTCACAGGCCTGCTCCGACGGATGGGCACCCGCCACCCGTGTTCCGCCTCCTCCGGTGCCCGGGGACACGGGGTCGGATGCGGAACCCCGTGCGCGAGGTCGCAGATCCGGGCGGACCGGCTGGCCCGGGAGAACCCCGTGCCATGCCTAGACGCTAGCCGCGTCGGACGCCGTGGGCTAGAGGGCGGACGTGGATCTCCGGGGACCGGCGGGTGAACTCAACCGGCGGCGGAACCGGCCGGGATGCATGCCCCCTGCGCGCACCCCGGCCGGCGGGACCACCGTCACCGGTCTGACGTGGTCCCGACGGTGCGTGTCCGCCGCGGACGACGCACCGCGCCTGGTTCCGGTCGACGGGGCCTCGGGCTCCCCGTCGACCGGGGCTCAACCGGTCCGCCGGACCAGCGTGCCGGTCGGCTGCCGCCCGGCGACCGGGGCGACCGGCGCCGAGAACGACGAGCCGGTGTACGTGGTGCCGGGCCGGACCACCGTGCCGGTGACCCGGGTGGTGGTGGCGGGCGCCGGGCCGGCCAGGGCGGACGCGATGGCGGCCTGTGCGTCGCGGCGACGCCGGTTCCAGGCCCCCCGGTCGCCGTCGAAGTAGCCCTGGCGGTAGCCGAACCGGTAGCCGATCCGGTAACTGAGCTGACCGTGCAGCCGCCCGGCCGCGTAGCTCGTGGCGCCGAGGACGAGCACGAGGAAGACGGCGAGGAAGGGGCTCATCCGGCGGCTCCGGTGCGCCGCGGGTCCCGGGTCATCGCTCCTCCGGCTCGGTCGGGGCGGGCTCGGCCACCAGGAGCCGGTCCAGGTCGTCGGTGCTGACCTCCTCGACCAGCTCCACGCTGATCCGGCAGCCGTCGAGCACGACCTCGGCCACCGAGGAGCGGCGGATCTCCCCGCCGGCGTCGTACACCCGGACGCTGACCTCGGGGCAGCCGAGGTGGGTACGCCAGGCGTCCCACTCGGTGCGGTCGCCGACGCTGAGTGACAGGTAACGGCAGCCCCGGGCGAGGTAGAGCCGCCATGGCGCGCTCAGGCCCGCGGCCACCCCCTCCGCGATCAGGCCGAAGGCCTGGGCACGGGTGGCTAGCTCGGTCACCACACCCCCCTCGCGCCGGGGGCGTGACGCATGTGAGCACTGATCGTCTCATGCACGTGACACACCGTAGATTGTCCCATGGACGTGACAGTATCAGCTTTTCGTCTGTTTACCGCGACCTCTAAGGGCATCTATTCTGCCCAGGTGACACCCCTCAGGAGCGGTGCCGGATCGTTTACCGGCACTTCGACGACCGCGTCACGTCCGCGTGACAACAGCGTGCCAGGACACGCACCGGTGGCCGGATGGTCGTACCGTCACCAGGTGACCGAGACGGCCAACGCACGGAAGATCGCCTTCGCCACCTTCGTCCGGCGGGCGCTCGACGAGGCCCGGGCCACCCGGGCGTGGAGCGGCACCGAGGTGTCCCGTCGCACCGGCGTCTCCCGGCAGACCATCAACCGCTGGGTCCGGGGCGACTGGGCGAGCGACCCCGAGGCCGAGCGCGTGGTCGCGTTCTGCGAGGGCCTCGGCCTCAGCCCCGCGACCGCCTTCGCCGCGCTCGGCTGGGAACGGGCGACCACCCCGCGCAGCACCCCGACCCCGCCGCCGATGGACCCGGACGTGGAGGCGCTGCTGCGTCGGCTCGTGGACCCCGACGTCTCCGACGCGGAGAAGTTCCACATCCGGGAAACCATCAGATATCTCGCGTACCGCCCCACCCTTCCGGTCGACGTCCGAAAACGAGGGAAACAGGCCGGCTAGTTCCTCAGATGGCGAAAGAACGGCAGGTCAGACTCATTCGTTTCGCTCCGGGGCCGGAACGGGCGCGCTAGCGTCCGTACTCGTACTGCTTGGGCTCGTCGTCGGCGGGGGGACGGGACAAGGCCGAACCCAGCCCTGCGGGACAGAAGGAGGGGTCTGTCCATGACCCTGAAGTGGATGGCAGTCGTGATCGCCACCGTGTCGCTGACACTGGGCGTGACCGGAAACGTGGTGACCCTGGCGGTCAACGGCGGGCAGCTTCCCCTGCTCGTCAACCTCCTCGCGCTCACCTCCGCCGGCACCGCGGTCGTCCTGGCCGTGGTCGCCGAGCTGCACGACCGGCTCGACAACCGGGTCAGCGCCCTGACCGACTTCCTCGTCGGCCGGCTGGCGGAGATCGAGGAACGCACCGGCGACCGCAACAGCGGATTCGTCGAGGGTTACCTGCTCAGCCACGGCCAGGAGGCCGCCGTCGTGCCGTTCGGCCGGCGGGGACGGGGAGCCGCCGAACGCTGACCTTCGGCCCGTCGCACACCGACCGCGCGCCCCCAGGTGCCGGCCGGGGCCACCTCTCGGCCGGGGATTGAGCCGCCCCGCCCGGGGTACGCTGACGCGCGTGCCGCCGTTGAATCTGGGCAACCAGCAGCCGAGGATCCCGTTGGACGCCGACCAGGCCTGGCGGACGACCGCCGGGAGGTCGGCCGGGACCGTCCTCTTCTTCGACTTCGACGGCACCCTGGCGCCGGTCGGCGACGATCCCACCGCCGTCCGGCCCGCCCCGAAGGTGCTGGCCGCGATCGAGGCGCTCGCCCCGGTCGTCCGGCGGATCGCGATCGTCTCCGCGCGCCCGGTCGACTTCCTCCGCGACCATTTCGGCGGCCTCGCCGGCGTCGACCTGTACGGCCTCTACGGGCTGGAGCACAGCCACTCCGGCGGCGAGACCGTGACGGAGCCGGCGGCCCTGCCGTGGGTGCCGACCATGGCCGAGCTGGCCGAGCTGGCCCGGGCCGAGCTGGCCGAGGGCGCGCTGGTGGAGTACAAGCGGCTCTCCGTGGCGCTGCACTGGCGCACCGCGCCGCAGCTCGGCGCGGCCGTCGAGCGGTGGGGCCGCGCCCAGGCCGAGCGGCTCGGGCTCAAGGTCCAGGCCGGGCGGATGGTGCTGGAGCTCAAGCCCCCGGTCGACCGCGACAAGGGCATGGTGATCGACGAGATCGTCCGGGACGCCGAGGGCGCCTGGTACTTCGGCGACGACGTCTCCGACATCAAGGCGTTCGCCGCGCTGCGGGCCCGGGCCACCGCCGATCCGCACTTCTTCGGCGTCTGCGTCGCCGTCGCCAACCCCGAGACGGGCCACGAGGTCGCGGAGGCCGCCGACCTGACGCTGGACTCCCCCGCCGCCCTCGGCGCCTTCCTCACCGACGCCACCCGCCATCTCACCTGACGCGCTCCCACCCGGGCCGGGGCCGGTTCCACCCGACCGGGTCAGGCGCCCGCAGGCCGGGTCAGGGGCCGCAGGCCGGGTCAGGCGCCGTAGCGGCGTTGGCGGTTGGCGTAGGAGCGCAGGGCACGCAGGAAGTCGATGTGCCGGAAGTCCGGCCAGTTGAGTTCGCAGAAGTAGAACTCCGAGTGCGCCGACTGCCACAGCATGAAGCCGGAGAGGCGCTGCTCGCCGCTGGTCCGGATGACCAGGTCGGGGTCGGGCTGGCCCCGGGTGTAGAGGTGCTCGGCGATATGCTCGACGTCCAGCACCTCGGCCAGCTCCTCCAGCGTGCCGCCGGAGGCGGCGTACTCCAGCAGCAGCGACCGCACCGCGTCGGTGATCTCCCGCCGGCCGCCGTAGCCGACCGCGATGTTGACCTCGGCTCCGCCGCTGCGGTCCCGGGTGCGTTCCTCGGCGGCCTTCAGCGCGGCGGCGGTCGAGGCCGGGAGCAGGTCGAGCGCGCCGACCATCCGCAGCCGCCAGGGATTGCCCTCCTCGGCCAGCTCGACCACCAGGTCCTCGATGATCTGGAGCAGCGGGTCGAGTTCCTTGGCCGGCCGCCGCAGATTGTCGGTGGCCAGGAGGTAGAGCGTGACGTGCCCGACGCCGGCCTGGTCGCACCAGCCCAGCATGTGCTTGATCTTGGCGGCGCCGACCCGGTGCCCGTCGTTCGGGTCGACGTAGCCCATCTCCCTGGCCCACCTGCGGTTGCCGTCGCACATCACGCCGACGTGCCGGGGCACCGGCTTGCCCGCGAGCTTCGCCGTGAGGCGACGCTCGTACACCGAGTAGATCAGGTCCCGCAGAGTCATCACCTTGCAGCGTAGCGACCTTCGCGGCGGTTCACCGCCTCGGAGTCCGCTCCCACGCCGACAGACCGATGCCGATCATGCCCAACGTGCGGGCGTCGAGCCGCCCGTCGCCCAGCCCCAGCTCGACCACCGTCCGGTAGACCCGGTCGTCCCGACGGGCCGCCCGGACCGCCGCGTCGACCACCTGCCGGTGCCGGGCCAACCACGCCGCGAGCGAACTGTGCCGCAGGTGGGCGCCGAGGCGGCGGCGCAGCGTCGCCGCGTACCGCCGGGCGGCCTGCTCGGGCGAGCCGGCGGCCGCCGCGCCGGCGAGCGCGCCGGAGAGCAGCGCGTAGAAGATACCCTCGCCGGTGAACGGGTTGATCAGGGAGAGCGCGTCGCCGGCGAGCACCAGCCGGCCGCGCCCGGGGGCGGGACGGTGCGTCGACAGCGGCAGGTGGTGGGCCCGCAGGTCGGTGACCGTGGCCGGGTCCGTGCCGGGCAGCAGCGCGCCCAGGCGGTCGACCAGGTGCGCCCGGGTCAGCGGCTCGCCCCGCAGCACCTCCCCGTACCCGACGTTCGCCCGGCCGTCCCCGATCGGGAACGACCAGGCGTACGCCGGCCAGCGCGGCGCCGAGGTGACGATGAGCTGCTCGGGCGGGCCGGGCAGCGCCGGGGCGTACCCCCGGATGGCGAGCGCCAGGTGCCGGTCGGGGTTCGGCCGGTGCCCGAGCGCCCGCCGGACCACGGACCCGGCGCCGTCCGCGCCGACCACCGCCCGCGCCGCCAACCCACCGTCGAGCACCACCCGGTCCGCCCGGACCTCGACGTGCCGCACCGCGTGCCGGCTCAGCTGCGCGCCGGCCGCGACCGCCGCCGCCACCAGCCGGGCGTCGAAGACCCTCCGGGGCACGGTGTACGCCGGCCGGGGCAGCGCCCGGGCCACGGCGCCGCCGCCCGGCCCGACCAGCCGCAGCGCCGGCAGTGGCGCGTACCCCGCCACCGCGTCGGGCACCCCCAGCTCGTCCAGCACGTCCAGCGCGTGCGCGGCGATGCCGTCCCCGCACGCCTTGTCCCTCGGGAAGTCGGACCGGTCCAGCAGCAGCACGCTCGCCCCCGCCCGCCGGGCGGCCAGCGCGGCGGCCGACCCGGCCGGACCGGCACCCACTACCACCACGTCGAACTCGTCGCCCACGGACTCGTCGCCCACCGCGTCGCCTCCCACCGTCGGTCCGGCTCCTCCGGTCATCCTGCCGCCGGAGACGCGAGCCGCCCCGAAACCCGCCCGGCACGTCGGCCAGGTCGTCCCGGTGCCGCCGGTACCGCTGGCGCCGCCGGCGCCGATCCGCATCCGCGTCGGCCGCGTGGGCCCGTGGGATGTCGCCGCGGGTCGCCGGGCAGGAACCGGTCGCCCGGTCCCGGTCGCGGGGCCGAGTGCTCGGTCCCGCCGGACAGCGCCCATGAGGATCCCGCTGATGTTCACGTAGCCGGCGATCGCTCCCGGAGTCCCGCCGGTTCCGCCGCCCTCGCCGACGGGCCGACCCCCGGACGGAGCGGCCCGCGGACACCGATGTGCAGGCGCTGTCGAGCTGCCCGCACGGATGGGGCAGGGAGTTCCCGGGTCCGTGGCCGCTGACGGTCTCATGGACGGGGCAGCTCGACAGCGCGCACGGGGACCGCCTCTGGCTGGTCGCCTCTCCCTTCGCGCGGCGGGTCATACCCCCGGCGTGCGGAGGTGACCCGTGACGTCCCTCTCCGGGCTCCCTGCGCCGGCTCCCCTATCCGGGCTCCCTGTGCCGGCTCCCTGTGCCGGCTCTTCATGCCGGCCGAGCGGCGCGTTCGGCGCGGGTGGCGCGCCAGAGGCCGTAGAGCGTCAGCACGGCGGCGGCCACCAGCGGGCCGCCGTCGCGGACCAGCCCGTCCGGGCCGAGCAGCCACCAGCACAACGGCAGGTCGACGGCGAGCACGACCGCGGTGACGGCCACCAGCAGCGTGCGCGCCCAGCCCTTGCCGCGCATCAGGAAGGCGGTGCAGAAGAGCACCGCGTAGCTGGTCACGATCCCGGCGACGAACCAGGCCAGCACGGCCGGCACGGCGGCCAGCCGGTCGTCCAGCACCGCGCCGCCGGCGACCAGCGCCGGCACCAGCATGAGCGGGCTGTAGGTGAATGCCGCGACCCGGCTGGTGAGCAGCCAACCGCTGACCTCCGGCCGGCGGGGTGGGGTCTCCCGCCAGGAGATGCCCTCGCGGTCGATGACCAGCCGGGGCCGGTGGCGGACCAGGTGCCCGGCCACCGCGGGTGAGCGGTGGAGCAGCCAGACCACGGCGGCGCAGAGCACGGTGAGCAGGGCGAAGCCGAGCAGCCCCGGCAGCGGCGGCACCCCCTGCCGGGGCACGATCAGCCGGCCGACCGCGAAGACCGTGGTCACCGCCAGGATCAGCCCGAACGGCCGGGCCACCGTCCGGCCCCGACGGACGTGCCCGATCAGCAGCAGGAAGCCGAGCGACCGGAGCATCGCCCAGCCCGTCCGCACCGCCAGCCCGAAGCCCTGCTCCGGGGCGTACCACCAGTTGAGCAGCTCGACCACGACGGTGGCCGCCGCGGTCAGTGCGAGCAGCATGGTCAGCGCCCGGACGGCGGACGGCCGCCGGACCTCGGTCGCGGCGGCCGTCCTCATGGGATCCGATGATGCCCGGTCGGGGCCTCGGTCACACCTGTCCTCAGCGCTGCGGCGCCGCGTCGAGCCGGGCGCGCAGCGCGTCCAGCTCGGCCCAGAGCACGCCCGGCAGCTTGTCGCCGAACTTCTCGAACCACTCGGTGACCATCGGGAGCTCCTTGCGCCACTCCTCCGGGTCGACCTTCAGCGCGATCCGGACGTCCTCCGGGGTCATGTCCAGGCCCTCGACGTCGAGCGCGTCCTGGGCCGGGACCATGCCGATCGGGGTCTCCACCGCCTCGGCGCGCCCCTCGATCCGCTCGATGACCCACTTGAGCACCCTGGAGTTCTCGCCGAAGCCCGGCCAGAGGAAGTTGCCCTCCGGGTCCTTGCGGAACCAGTTGACGTAGTAGATCTTCGGCAGCTTGGACTCGTCGCCGTCGGTGCCCTTGCCCATCTCGATCCAGTGCCGGAAGTAGTCGCCGGCGTGGTAGCCGATGAACGGGAGCATCGCCATCGGGTCACGCCGGACGACGCCGACCGCGCCGGACGCGGCGGCGGTGGTCTCCGAGGAGAGCGTCGCGCCCATGTAGACGCCGTGCACCCAGTCGCGGGCCTCGGTCACCAGCGGGATGGTGTCCCGGCGACGACCGCCGAAGAGGATCGCGTCGATCGGCACGCCGTTCGGGTCGTAGTAGTCCTCGGCGAGGATCGGGCACTGGGTGATCGGGGTGCAGAACCGGCTGTTCGCGTGCGAGGAGAGGCTGTCGCTCTGCGGCGTCCAGTCGTTGCCCTTCCAGTCGACCAGGTGCGCCGGCGGCTCGCCCATGCCCTCCCACCAGATGTCCCCGTCGTCGGTCAGGGCGACGTTGGTGAAGATGGAGTTGCCGCGGTCCAGCGTCCGCATCGCGTTGGCGTTGGTCTTCCAGTCGGTGCCGGGCGCGACGCCGAAGAGGCCGTACTCCGGGTTGACCGCGTAGAGGCGGCCGTCCGGGCCGAAGCGCATCCAGGCGATGTCGTCGCCGATGGTCTCGACCTTCCAGCCCGGGACGGTCGGCTCCAGCATGGCCAGGTTGGTCTTGCCGCAGGCCGACGGGAAGGCCCCGGCGACGTGGTAGATCTTCCCCTCCGGGGAGGTGATCTTGAGGATGAGCATGTGCTCGGCGAGCCAGCCCTCGTCGCGACCCATCACGCTGGCGATCCGCAGCGAGTAGCACTTCTTGCCGAGCAGCGAGTTGCCGCCGTAGCCGGAGCCGAAGGACCAGATCTCCCGGGTCTCCGGGAAGTGCGAGATGTACTTCGTCTCGTTGCACGGCCACGCCACGTCCTGCTGGCCGGGGGCGAGCGGGGCGCCGATGGAGTGCAGCGCGTGGACGAAGTCGGCGTCGTCGCCCATGGCCTCCAGGACCTTGGCACCCATCCGGGTCATGATGCGCATGGAGGCGACCACGTACGGGCTGTCGGTGATCTCGACGCCGAACATGGGGCTCTCGGCCTCGACCGGGCCCATGCAGAACGGAATGACGTACATGGTGCGCCCGCGCATGCAACCGCGGTAGAGCTCCGTCATCGTCCGCTTCATCTCGGCCGGCGCCATCCAGTTGTTGGTGGGGCCGGCGTCCGCCTCGTCGACGGAGCAGATGAAGGTGCGCTCCTCGACCCGGGCGACGTCCGTCGGGTCGGTCCGCGCGTAGAACGAGTTGGGCTTCTTCTCGGGGTTGAGCCGGATCAGGGTGCCGGCCTCGACCAGCTCGTCGGTGAGGCGACGCCACTCCTCGTCGGACCCGTCCACCCAGACGACGCGGTCGGGGGTGGTCAGTTCAGCGACCTCACGGACCCAGGCGAGCAGTTTGGGGTGGGACGTCGGGGCCTGATCGATACCCCGAACGGTAGCCGGAGCAACCATGACACATCTCCTTGTGGTCGACGCTGACCGATCTATGGGATGCACGAGTCTTGACGGCGCGATGCGTCGCCTTCGTGGAAACCTGGGATTGGCCTCAGCGTAAACCGGGCGAGGTCACCAGTCAGTGGGACTGGTTGTGAAGAACTGCACAAGGTGCGGGCACGCTGCGGCATCACGAGCTAATACCCGCTTTCACGCGCAGTTTCACGCAAATCCTGTGGGGAAACCTCACGGGCCGGGCCGGCCGCGTCCCGGCGGCGGAACCCGCGATCCGCCCCGGAGGCCGCCCGATCTCGTTACGCTCTGTCCACAGGCGCACACCCGCACAGGCGGTCCGCCGTTGCTACCCGTGCGGGATGTCCCGAGCCGGTAGGCTCGCGTCGTGGCCGCGACGATGACCGGGGAGCCAGGCTCCCGGCAGACCCGCCCGGGTCTGGTCCGCTCGCTGGTGGACCGTTTCGGCCACCTGGTCCGCGAGCTGAGCAAGTTCGCCACCGTGGGCGGGATCGCCTTCCTGATCGACTTCGCGCTCTTCAACTACCTGACGAGCGTGCGGGGCGTCGAGCAGGTCACCGCGAAGACCATCTCGACGGTCGTCGCGGCGTCCGTCGCGTTCGTCGGCAACCGGTTCTGGACGTGGCGGCACCGCAAGCGCTCCAACCCGGCCCGTGAGTACGCGCTGTTCTTCTTCTTCAACGGCGTCGGCCTGGGAATCGCCGTGGCCTGCCTGGCGGTCAGCCGCTACGGCCTGGGCAGCATCTGGCCGGAGGTGTTCCAGACCCCGCTGGCCGACAACATCGCCAGCTTCATCGTCGGGACCGGCCTCGGGACGCTGTTCCGGTTCTGGTCCTACCGACGGTTCGTCTTCGTCGAAGCGGGAACCCCGACCGTTCCGGAAGAGAAGCACGACCGAGACCACCGGGCGTGACCTACCGCCCACCCCGTCCCGGCCGGAGCCTGCCGGCCCCGCCCACTGCCCTAAGGTGTTCCGCATGCGTCTTGTCCGTCTGCTGCCTGAGCGCTGGCAGAAGTTCATCCACGAGGCGCTCAAGTTCGGAATCGTCGGCGGCGTCAACACCGTAATCAATTACGCCGTGTTCAATGCGCTCGCACTGACCGTTTTCGTCGACGGTCAACTGAAGGCGACGGTCATCGCGACCGTGGTGGCGACGATCACGTCTTATCTGATGAATCGTCACTGGACGTACCGCGATCGGCCGAAATCAGCCATGCGGCGCGAGTACGCCCTCTTCTTCCTCTTCAACGGCGCCGGCCTGCTCATCGAGCTGGGCGTCCTGGCCGCCGCCAAGTACGGGTTGGGCCTGACCAGCCTGCTGGCCCTCAACGTGGCCAAGACCGGTGGCGTGCTGCTCGCGACGCTGTTCCGGTTCTGGTCCTACCGGACGTTCGTCTTCCAACCGGCGCCGGCCCACGCGGCCGAGACGTGGCACAGCATCCCGCGCGACGAGTGGGACACGATGGCCGAGATGGACCCGGTGGCCGAGCTGGCGGAGTCGATCTCCGAGCTGGAGGAGTCCGAACCACCGCCGGGCTCCGCGCGGCCCGCCCCGCGTGTCGCGCCCGGCGCCCACCCCGCGCCGGCGGCGGGCCCGGGGGCCCCGGTCCAGGGGCGCCCCGCCCCGCTCGACGCCGGCCTCGGCGGCTCCCTCGACCGGGAACTGGAGGCGGAACTGGCCGCCGAGCTCCAGGCCAGCACCCGCCGCCCGCCACGCCGCTGACCCACGCACCACCACGGCCCCGACCGGCCTGACCGCCCGATCCGGGCCAGGCCGGTCGGGGCCCTGGCGTCTCAGGCGGTGGGGTCGCGCAGCGGCTTTCCCTCGTGCAGGTCCGCCAGGATGTCGCGCATCTCGGTGTCACCGAGGGAGTGCTTGTCGTGGTGGGCCTCCACCAGCTCGTAGAGCTTGGTCTGGACCTGGCCGACCCTCGGCACGTCGTGCAGGACGGACTGGCCGCGCTCGCCCGCGGACTCGATGGTCAGGGTCCCGCAGCCGAACAGGCGCTCCACGAACTGCTGGTTCATCGCGTGGTCGTTGATCCGGGTCAGCGGGATGTCCCGCCGGTCGCGGGAGAGCACCCCCTGCTGGAGCAGCACCCGCTCGTTGGTGAAGAGGTAGTGGGTGGTCCGCCAGACCAGGAACGGCCAGAGCGCCAGCCACAGCACCGCCAGCAGGGCCAGGCCGCCGATGACGGCGAGCGCGATCGAGCCGCCCCCGCCGGAGGGCAGCAGGACCATGCCGGCCACCACCGCCGCGACGGCGAGCACGAGCACCGCGACCGGCCGGATCAGCGCCTTCCAGTGCGGGTGCAGGTGCAGTACGACGTGCTCGTCCTCGGTGAGCACGTCATCGGGGAACGCCACGGGAACCTCCTCGCAGAAACGGACGCGCTGACCGTAACCGCTCCCCTCACCCGCAGGGATCAGCCGCGCGGCGGGAGTCGGCGTTCAGCGGAGGTGCAGGACGTCGCCGGCCGCGAGGGCGCGGGTGGCGGTGGGGGTGGCCACCAGGAGCTGGCCGTCGGCGTCCACGCCGGTCGCGGTGCCGGTCACCTCCTCGCCGCCGGGCAGCAGCACGCGTACCTGCCGGTCGATCGTCGCGCAGGTCGCCAGGTAGGCGTCGCGCAGGCCGCTGGCGACCGCGTCCCCGCCGGCCGCGCGCCACTCGCCGTACCAGTCGGCGACCCCGCGCAGCAGCGCCCGCAGCAGCGGGTCCCGGTCGGTGGCCGCCGCGCCGGCCAGTTGCAGGGAGGTCGCCGGCAGCCCCGTCGGGTTCTCCGGCAACTCGTCGGCGCGGAGCGTGACGTTGAGGCCGATGCCGAGCACGATCGCGGGCGGCCGGGCCGGCGAGGACCCCGGCACCGCCTCGGCGAGGATGCCGGCGCACTTCGCGTCGCCGAGGAGCAGGTCGTTCGGCCACTTCAGTCCCGCGTCCAGCTCGGCCAGCCGGGTCACCGCCTCGACCAGGGCGACGCCGGCGAGCAGCGGCAGCCAGCCGTACCCCGTCTGGGGTACGGGCGGCCAGCCACGGTCGGCGACGGCCTCCCCCGGGCGGAGCAGCACGCTGGTGGCGATGCCGGCCCGGGCCGGCGACTGCCAGACCCGACCGCGCCGACCGCGCCCGGCGGTCTGCCGCTCCGCGACCACCACCAGGCCCTCCGGCTCGCCGGCCCGGGCCGCCTCGGCGACGTCCGCGTTGGTCGAGCCGGTCTCGGCGCGCAGCTCCAGCCGGGCCCAGGGCCCGTGCGGGGCGACCAGCGCCCGCCGCAGCCGCGCCGCCGACAGCGGCGGGCGGTCCAGATCGGTGTACGGCGAGCCCGGCATCCCGTCAGCCTACGGCCGCCCCCGTCCGGCCGACCGGGGGCGTCGCGGGTCGGGCTGAGGCGAACTGCACAGCGGCGGCGGCCTGAACCATCGTTATATTCCCAGGGTGACTACCGAGACCGGGATCAACATCCACAGCACCGCGGGCAAGCTGGCCGACCTGGAGCGTCGGGTCGACGAGGCGGTGCACGCCGGGTCGGCGCGCGCGGTCGAGAAGCAGCACGCGAGGGGCAAGAAGACCGCCCGCGAGCGGATCGAGATGCTGCTCGACGAGGGTTCCTTCGTCGAGCTGGACGAGCTGGCCCGGCACCGGTCCACCAACTTCGGCCTGGCGAGGACCCGCCCGTACGGCGACGGCGTCATCACCGGCTACGGCACCATCGACGGCCGGCAGGTCTGCGTCTTCGCCCAGGACTTCACCGTCTTCGGTGGCTCCCTCGGCGAGGTCTTCGGCGAGAAGATCGTCAAGGTGATGGACCTGGCCATGAAGATCGGCTGCCCGGTCGTCGGCATCAACGACTCCGGGGGCGCGCGCATCCAGGAGGGCGTCGCCTCGCTCGGCCTCTACGGCGAGATCTTCTTCCGCAACGTACGGGCCAGCGGCGTCATCCCGCAGATCTCCCTGATCATGGGCCCGTGCGCCGGCGGGGCGGTCTACTCCCCGGCGGTCACCGACTTCACCGTGATGGTCGACCAGACCTCGCACATGTTCATCACCGGCCCGGACGTCATCAAGACGGTCACCGGCGAGGACGTGGGGATGGAGGAGCTGGGCGGCGCCCGTACGCACAACTCGCGCAGCGGCAACGCGCACTACCTCGCCACGGACGAGCAGGACGCGATCGACTACGTCAAGGCGCTGCTGTCGTACCTGCCGTCGAACAACCTGGACGAGCCGGTGGTCTTCGACGCCCCCGCCGACCTCGACATCTCCGCTGAGGACCGGGAGCTGGACACGCTGATCCCCGACTCGGCGAACCAGCCGTACGACATGCACCGGGTGATCGAGCACGTCCTCGACGACGGCGAGTTCCTGGAGGTCCAGCCGCTCTACGCGCAGAACATCGTCGTCGGCTACGGCCGGGTCGAGGGCCGGCCGGTCGGCGTCGTCGCCAACCAGCCGATGCACTTCGCCGGCACCCTGGACATCGCCGCCTCGGAGAAGGCCGCCCGGTTCGTGCGCACCTGCGACGCGTTCAACATCCCGGTGCTGACCTTCGTGGACGTCCCCGGCTTCCTGCCCGGCACCGGCCAGGAGTGGGACGGCATCATCCGCCGGGGGGCGAAGCTCATCTACGCCTACGCCGAGGCCACCGTCCCCAAGGTCACCGTCATCACCCGCAAGGCGTACGGCGGGGCGTACGACGTGATGGGCTCCAAGCACCTCGGCGCGGACCTGAACTTCGCCTGGCCGACCGCGCAGATCGCGGTGATGGGCGCGCAGGGCGCGGTGAACATCCTCTACCGCTCGGAGCTGGCCACCGCCGAGGACCCGGCAGCCGTGCGGGCCGAGAAGATCGCCGAGTACGAGGACACCCTCGCCAACCCGTACATCGCGGCCGAGCGCGGCTACGTGGACAGCGTCATCCCGCCGCACGAGACGCGTGCCCAGATCGTCCGCGCGCTGCGGGTGCTCCGCACCAAGCGCGAGACCCTGCCGCCGAAGAAGCACGGCAACATCCCGCTCTGACCGTCGGGGCCGGGGTGGGCATCCACCCACCCCCGGGCGGGTCAGCAGGACGGGTTGGCGGCGGCGCACATGCGCCGCGCGGCCAGCCCGGCGAGGCGGACCAGCTCGGCCTCGGTGGTCGGCTCCAGGATCAGCACGCTCACCAGGTCGCCGACCCGCACCACCACGGTCGCGTCCGGCACGGACGGCTGCCCGGGCGCCTGCCCGTCGACCGGGGCGAGGGTCGCCGAGACGGAGTGGCGCAGCAGGAGCGACTCGTCCCCGGCGAAGTCGCGCCGGGGCGCCTCCCAGCGGTGCACGTCCTCGACGGTGACGGACTCGCCGCCCCACTCGATCGACCGCACCTCCCGCCACTCCCGGCAGACGGCGAGCTGCCCACGCAGCCCCTCGAAGAACCGCGCGGCCCCGTCGCCTCGCAACCGGTGCAGATCCTGGACGACCAGGACGTCGCCGAGCCGCCCCCCGCCGCCGCCGAGGGTCGGTCGCAGCACCGTCTGGGACCGGCTCACCCAGGTCTCCTGCGCCGACGCACCGCTCTTGCGCTTGGCCGCGCACCGGCGCAGGCCCACGCCCACGTCGACGGTCCCGCCCAGCCCGGCCTCGCTGAGTTGGAGGCCCGTCCGCGCCGACAGGTCGTCCCGTTGCAGCAGGGCCGCCGGGGGAATCTCGACCCGGGTCGCCGGCACGGCCGCCTGCGGCGGGGACGCCGAAGAGAGCTCCCGCCGCCCGGACCAGTTTCCGACCGCCACGGCGGAGGTGGAGGCGACGGCGAGCACCGCGACCGCCGCCGCCAGCGCCGTACGCCTGCTGCGTCTGCGGGCCCGGGCGCGGATCTCCGCCGGCTCCGGCCAGCGGACGTCGCGCAGGTCCCGGTGCACCTGCTCGACGAAGGTCATCTCGTCACGCATCGGCGGCCTCCTCCAGGTCAGAGACGGCGAGCAGCCCGGCGAGCGCGGCGCGCCCCCGGGAGAGTCGGGCCTTGACCGTGCCCACCGGGGCGGCCGTCTGCCGGGCCACCTCGGCGACCGGCATGCCGACCAGGTAGTAGAGGGCGATGGCGGTGCGCTGCTCCTCGGGCAGCCGGCGCAGGGCGGTGACCACCTCGACCGTGGCGGTGTCCGGGCCGGGCACGCTCTCGTTGGCGCCGTGCCGCAGGTAGGCGCGGGCCCGGCTGCGCAGGCTGCGCCACCGGCTGACCGCGATCCGGCTGGCCACCACCCGCACCCACGCCTCCGGCTCCTCGTACGCGCTCACCGTCGACCAGCGCTGCCAGGCCCGGATGTACGCCTCCTGCACGGCGTCCTGCGCCTCGGCGAGGTCGCCGGTGAGCGCGTAGACGAAGCCGAGCAGCCGTTGCCGGCTGCCCCGGTAGAACTCGTCGAACCCGTCGACGTCCGGCACCTGCTACCTCCCCGTGACGGTCGCAGGGGACACGCGCCCGGCGGTGCCGCCGGTTGCCCGGTCAGCCGATCATTTTCGCCAGCTCGGTCACGTCGAACCCGCCGGCCGGGATCCGCCCGCGCAGCGCCCGGCGTACCGCGAGCTGGACGGCGGCGTTCGCCGGGGTGGGTACGCCGTGCAGCCGGCCGAGCAGCACGATCTCGCCGTTGAGGTGGTCGGTCTCGGCCGAGCCCGCGCCCCGGGCCAGGCTCTGCCAGGTGGAGCCGCCGGCCCGCTCCTCGCCGTCGACCGGCCGGTGGTCGACGAGGTCACCCCGTTCGGCCTTCTCCTCCTCGGGCGTGGTGTGCGCGATGCCGGCCGCGGCGAGCACGGCGACCCCCTCGGCCCGGATCCGCTGCCGCAGGTCGTCGGGGACGTCCCGGCCGAGCAGCGCCTGGAGGCCGTTGCCGAGGTTGGCCAGCAGCTTGCCGTACTTCCAGCGCGGCACGTCGGCGCGCACCGGGGCGACGAAGCCCGCGGCGGTCAGGTCGGCGGCGACGGCGTCGTCGGTGGCGTCCGATCCGGACGGGTGACGGCCCAGGTGCAGCATGCCGGGGTGCGGGTGGCCGTTGGCCACCACCACGCCCGGCTCCAGGTGGGTGGCGGGCAGCCAGACGCAGACGCCGTGCACGTCGGCGAAGAGGCGCAGGGCGGCACGCTCGTTGGCCACCCCGTTCTGCGCGGTGAACAGCGGCAGGCGCTCGGCCGCCGTACCGCCGCCGGCCACCGGCGCGTCCGCCCACGCCGCCAGCGCCGCTTCGGTGTCCTGCGACTTGACGGCGAGCACCAGGGCGGTGTCGTCGGGCAGCGGACGGTCGCCCGGCCCGTCGGTGGCCGGCCCGCGCCAGGTCGTCTCGCCGTCGGGCTGCCGCAGCCTCAGCCCCCGCCGCCGGATCGCGTCCAGGTGCGCGCCGCGGGCCACCAGGGTCACGTCGTGGCCGGCCCGCCCCAGCCGTACGCCGATGGTGCCGCCGACCGCGCCCGCCCCGATGATCACGTATCGCACGGGCCCATTCTGCCCGGTCAGGGCGTCAGGCCGGCCTCGGTGAGGATCGGGCCGGCGAGCAGCAGCGCGCCGGCGACGAGGGCGACGAGGTTGACCAGGGCGAAGACGGTGACCCAGAAGAACGCGGGCAGCGGGGTGAGGCCGGCGAGCTGGTCGGCGTCGGAGGCGGGCATCCGCCCCCGGGCGCGCAGCCGTTGCAGCTCCACCACCGGCCGCACCCCGCCGAGCAGCAGGAACCACACCCCGGCGTACGCGAACGCCGCCTGCACCTGGGGCTCGGCGTACCAGGAGACGGCGAGCACCACCCCGCCGGTGACCAGCAGCGACACCACACCGAAGACGTTGCGGATCATGACCAGCATGGCCAGCAGCAGCACCACGGCGACCCAGAGCAGCAGGGTGATCCGGTTGCCGCCGAGCAGCCACGCGCCGGCCAGCCCGACCAGCGGCGGGGCGACGTAGCCGGCGAGCAGGGTGAGGATCATCCCCGGGCCGGTGGGCCGGCCGGCGGAGAGGGTGAGCCCGGAGGTGTCCGAGTGCAGCCGGATGCCGTGCAGGCGGCGGCCGGTGAGCAGGGCGACCAGCGCGTGCCCACCCTCGTGGGCGATGGTGATGGCGTTGCGCGCGATCCGCCAGGGCAGCCGGGTGCTGACCACCACCAGCGCGACGGCGGCGGTCAGCAGCACCAGCAGGGGCGGGGGGTCCGGCTGCGCCGCGAACAGCTTGTCCCAGAGACCGCCGAGCCCGTCGATCGACACCATGGGGCGCGAGCCTACCGGCCCCGACCTGTGTCGCTGCGTCCTCGTCGGTCCGTATCGTGGAAGGCTGATCCGGTGGCAACAGGAGCGGGAGGTGGACGCCGGTGACTGCGGCACCCCTGGAACCCCACGTCGGCCTGTGGACCGAGGCCGAGTACCTCGCCATGGGCGAGACGCCGAACCGGATCGAGTTGCTCGACGGGAGCCTGATCGTGAGCCCTGCCCCGAGCAAGCGGCACCAGCGGGTGTCGCGACTGCTGGCCAACAGCCTGGACGACGCCGCGGCGGCCCTCGCGGTCTTCGAGGCGGTGAACGTCCGGCTCGGTGTCGACCGCATCGTCATCCCCGACGTGGTGGTGGCCGACACCGACGACGAGGGCACCGTCGTCGAGGCGGGCGAGGTCGTCCTCGTCTGCGAGATCGTCTCACCGGGAAACGCGGCCGCCGACCGGTTGGTCAAGATGCAGCTCTACGCGATCGCGGGGATCCCGTGGTACCTGCTGGTCGAGCAGGACGGGGCCGGTCACTCGCTGCGACTGCACCGGCTGGACGGCGCGCACTACGTCGAGGACCAGGTCGCGAAGCCGGGCGAGGAGCTCAGCCTGGCCGAGCCGATCCGGTGGCGCGTCGACCCGGCCGCGCTGCGCTGAACCGACGCGACACACCCGGCACGGTGGTCGGCTTCCACCGTCCATGAAGATTTCCTTGGCCCCCTTGCCAATCGGGGCACTTACCTCCAAAGATGAACGTCTATTAATTCCGGCGTCCTTGGAGGCATCCATGACCCGTACCGGAACATCCCTGCGGCGGCTGCTGGCCGCCACCCTCGCGACCCTGGCCACCGCGGCGGCGGGGCTCGTCGCGACCGCGGCCCCGGCGTCTGCCGCCACCACCCCCGGCATCGACGTGTCCCACTACCAGGGCGCCATCAACTGGACCAGCGTCCGCAACGCGGGCATCCAGTTCGCCTTCATCAAGGCGACCGAGGGCACCAGCTACAAGGACCCGAGGTTCAACACGAACTACGTGGCCGCCTACAACGCCGGCGTCATCCGGGGGGCGTACCACTTCGCCCGGCCCAACATCTCCTCCGGGGCAATCCAGGCGAACTACCTGGCGTCCAACGGCGGCGCCTGGTCCGCCGACAGCCGGACCCTCCCGGCCGCGCTGGACCTCGAAGCCAACCCGTACGCCGGGGGCTACTGCTACGGCCTGAGCACGACCGGCATGCGGAACTGGGTCCAGGACTTCCTCAACACCTACCGCTCCCGCACCGGCCGCTACGCGGTCATCTACACCACCACGAGCTGGTGGAACCAGTGCACCGGCAGCTGGACCGCCCCCTGGGCGAACCACCCGCTCTGGGTCGCCCGCTGGTCGAGCACGGTCGGCACGCTGCCGGCCGGGGCGCCGTTCTGGAGCTTCTGGCAGTACACCGACCGGGGCAGCGTCGCGGGGATCAGCGGCGGAGTCGACCGCAACTACTGGAACGGTGACCGGACGCGGCTGATCGCGCTGGCCAACAACACCTGAGCCTGAGTCGCCTGGGGAGGCAGTTGGCGGCAGCGGGATCGGTTGTCACCGTACGGTCGACAACTGGTCCGGCTGCCGCCACGCCGCGTCTCGCGGGCGTCAGGCCCGCCGTCGGGCCGCCACGGGGGCGGTCACCGCGTCCTCGCGGGCGAGCGCGCCCCGCCGGACGAACCGCCGGGCACCCACCCCGGCGAGGGTGACGGTGACGACGCTGAGCAGTGCGAACAGCACCGGCAGGCCGGCGCTGACGAGCAGCAGGACGATGTCGCCGAGGGCCACGAGCATCCACAGTGCCACTCGGGGCCGGGCGTCCCTCCGTCGGTAACCCATGTCGTACCCTCCCTTCCGTCGTGAAGGTCAGATACCCCGTACGGCGGAAGGTCATGCGAGTCGATCTCGCAACGGGCGCGAATCCCGCCGGTCAGTCCTGGCGGTCGGGCACGAAGCCCTTGGCGATCCGGTCGAAGTTGGCCAGGTTGGCCTGCCAGTCCTTCGCGGCGACCTCCCAGCGCAGGGCGTAGCCACGATTCTTGGCCGTCACGAAGCCCCGGTTGCGGACGTGGATCCGGGTGCCGTCGCGGGTCTCCAGCCACTCCCAGTCCGCGCAGGTCTTGAAGTAGTCGCAGCGCTCGATGCTCAGGTACTGGTAGTTGTTCACGTAGTCCTTGCGGGCCGGTTCGGCCCGCTTCCAGTCGGCGTACGCGTCCGACTTCGGGCTGGGGGTCCACTGCACCAGCAGCTCGCCCACGCCGCCCGGCTCGTCGAAGACGACGGTGTTCTGCCCAACGTCGCGGCGCACCCAGTTCGCCGGCAGCGGCAGCGCGAAGCCGGCCGGGTCCTTGTGCAGCTTCCAGCCCGCCGGCAGCGCGTCCGGCGTCGGGGACGGGGTGGCCGAGGGCGTCGGGCTCGGCGCGGCGCTCGTGGGCGGAGCCGGCGCGGAGGACTGCGGCTGCCCCTGCGTGGTCGCGGCGCCGGTCGGGTCGGCCTGCGGGGTGCCGCCGCCGTCCCCGCCGTCGCCACTGGTCAGCATCGGCACGATCACCACGAGGCCGAGCAGCAGCAGCGCGACCAGCACGCCGATCAGGATGTTGCGGCGGGTGTTGTCGGGCTTCGTACCCTCGGACGGGACGACCGTCGCCCGGCCGGACGGCGGGCTCACCGGCGCGGGCATCACCGAGGTGGGATTCGCCGGGCGCCGGGGCGCGGGCTGCACCGGCTCGGCCTTCGTGTCGTCGAGCGCCGGCTTCGGCGGGTCGACCTTCGCCGTCGGGGCCGTGTCCGAGGTGGACGCTCCGACCTTCGCGGTCGGCGCGAGGTCCGAGGAGACCGTCGCGGTCGCGTCCTCGGCGGCCGTCGCCGCACCGGCCCCGGCCGCCGCCTGCGGCGCGCGGGGCGCCGGCGGGCTGACCGGCTTGTCGGACGCGCCCTCGGCCGGTCGCGGCGCCGGCACCAACGGCGGGCGCGGCTCCCGCGGACCGTTCGGCCCCGGCCGACGTACGCCGTCGAGCAGCGGGATGGTGCGCGTGCGCTTGCCACCCGC
Organism: Micromonospora sp. NPDC023633; assembly: GCF_040640035.1. Lineage (NCBI taxonomy): Bacteria > Bacillati > Actinomycetota > Actinomycetes > Micromonosporales > Micromonosporaceae > Micromonospora > Micromonospora sp. NPDC023633. The sequence goes on from NZ_JBFABB010000034.1 coordinate 57,429, forward strand.
GCGGCGCAGCAACTTCTCCGCCACCTCGGCGGTGATCCGCTCCTTGGGGTCCTTGCGCAGCAGGCCGTTGAGCACCGGCTTGAGCGGCCCGGCGTTCTTCGGCGGCGGCATCGGCTCGGTGGCGAGCGCCGCCAGGGTGGCGATCGCCGACGGCCGCGCGTACGGCGACTTGCCCTCGACCGCCGCGTAGAGGGTTGCGCCCAGCGACCAGAGGTCGGCCTCCGGCCCGGCGGTGCCCTCGCGGGCCCGCTCCGGCGAGATGTACGCGGGCGAGCCGAGCACCATGCCGGTGCGGGTCACGTTCGGGTCGCCGGGGATCGTGGCGAGGCCGAAATCGGTCAGCACCACCCGGCCGTCGTCGCCGAGCAGCACGTTGCCCGGCTTGACGTCGCGGTGCATCACGCCGGCCTTGTGCGCCGACTTCAGCGCGGCCAGCACGCCCAGGCCGATCTCCACGGCGCGCGCGGGCGTCACCGGGCCATCCTCGGCGAGGGTGTCCTGCAACGACTTCGACGGCACGTACTCCATGACGATCCACGGGTCGCCGTCGGTGCGCAGCACGTCGAAGATGCGGACCACGTTGATGTGGTTGAGCCGGGCGATGGCCCGGGCCTCACGCAGCGAGCGTTCCCGCATCTCGCGGCGCTCCTCGTCGGTGAGGCTGGGCGGCGGAACGAGTTCCTTGATCGCCACGTCCCGGTGCAGCACCTCGTCGCGCGCCTTCCACACCCGACCCATGCCGCCCTGACCGAGCGGCGAAAGGAGCCGGTATCGGTCAGCGACGAGTTGGGGCAGCGCGTTCGACATCGCCCAGACGGTACCCGGAGCCGACGACGCTCACACCGCCGGCACGCCACTGTGCGGTTAAGGTCAACCTCTCCGACGCGTACGCTGGCGCCATGTCTGCCGAAGAGCCGCTGTTCCGGGTCGTCCGCGGGGTCCCCACCGCCGAGGAACTGGCCGCGCTGGTGGGCGCGATCGTCGTACGGTCCCGCCCGGCCGCCGCGACTCCTCCGGTCGCCGCGTCCGCCTGGGCGCGCTCCGGCCGGCCCGTCGGAGCGGCGACCGCCGGCCCCGGCGCCTGGCGGGCGTCCGGCCTGCCCCGCTGACCATTTC